>JAUVIT010000023.1 GCA_030592605.1 Bacteroidota bacterium | reverse complement strand
CGTTCCGCCCATTCAGAAAACTCCTCCCAACGATCGTCCCATCCCCGCTTATGCGACGAGAGATTCGCCACCATGGTGGCCAGGGCCACTCCGACAGCACCCATGTAGGCGCTAACAGACCCTCCGCCAGGGGCGGGCGATTCTGAGGCAGTCTCCTCCATAAAAGCAGCAAGACTCATATCCACCAGTGCCTTACCTTCTCCTTTTTTCAACTGATACTCAATAATCTTCTCATGGGGATCAAAGGGACCCAGTTCATCCAGACCCATTGATTTAACTGCGATCTTAATCAATTCACTATCTGAAACACCGGTGGATCTTTTCTGTTTTTTCAAGAAATACCTGCCCGCTTCGAGCATGGCATTCAGGGGTACCAGTCCAACCAGTTCTGATCCGGTAACCCGGATACCCCTGACATCGGCTTTTTTACATACCTCATCAAAGGCCACATGAACCGGGGTAATGGAAATATTGGTCAGGTTCATGGAAATCTGTGCCACTCCGTACTCCTCGATGAACCAGCCAATGGCCTTGACCTCCTTCAGCGAACCCGGTATCATCACCGGATTTCCATCCGCATCCTTCACAATCTTTCCTGTCAGGGAATCTCCCTCCCTTTTGCTTCGTCCCCGCTCTCTAACATCAAAAGCAATTGCATTGGCACGCCGGGTTGAAGTGGTATTGAGGTTAATATTGTAGGCCACCAGGAAATCCCTGGCTCCCACAGCGATGGCTCCTGTCCGGGGGATGAACTCGGCCGGACCGAAATCAGGTTTCCATAGGGGATTAGCCAGCTTCTCCTTCAAGCCTTCATATTCGCCTGATCGCACTGAAGCCAGGTTTCTGCGCTTTTCACTTAAGGCAGCATTCTCATAGCAATAGACAGGAATCCCGATCTCGCTTCCTATCCTTTCCGCCAGTTGATGTGCATACTTCACAGTCTCCTCCATTGAGATTCCCGATACCGGGACAAAGGGACAGACATCGGTGGCTCCAAACCTGGGATGCTCTCCGCTATGTCTGCTCATATCGATAATTTCCGAAGCCAATTTTACTGCCTGGAAGGCCGCCTCCACCACCTGTTCAGGTGGTCCCACGAAGGTAACCACCGTACGATTTGTGGCTTTCCCGGGATCCACATCCAGCAATTTCACACCTTCAACAGATTCAACCTGGTCGGTAATCCGCCGTATCATTTCCATATCCACTCCCTCACTAAAATTGGGAACACATTCGATAAGCTGCTTCATAAAAAATTATTGAATTTTTCCGTTTAAGATTACTTTATTTATCTGGCTGCTCCCGTAGGCATAGGGCATAAAAGCAAAGCCAGATATGGGTTCGGTAATTATCAGGTTGGCCACCTTTCCAGGCGTAAGAGATCCGTGTGTCTCTTCCAGACCCATGGCATAGGCACCATTCCTGGTCACTGCATTCAATACTTCAAAGGGAAGCATTTTCAACTGTATAATCCCCAGCGACATTACCAGCTCCATATTGCCCGAGGGCGAAGACCCTGGATTATAGTCCGACGCCAGGGCCACCGGCAAGCCTGCTTCAATCATCTTTCTGGCTGGAGCATAGCTAAGTCCCAGGAAAAGGGATGCACCCGGCAATATGGTGGGCATGGTTTCACTCTTTTTTAAAGCGATCAGTTCTTCCTCCCCTACAAATTCAAGGTGGTCGACCGAGCGGGCCTGATACTTTACCCCTACTTGTACTCCTCCGGAGTAGTCCAGTTCATTGGCATGAATCTTGGGAACCATACCATGCTTTAAACCTGCTTCCAGAATTCTATCGGTTTGCTCTACCGTAAAGAATCCCCGGTCGCAGAAAACATCAATAAAATCTGCCAGATTCTCCTCTGCCACCGCGGGAATCATCTCTTCGATTACCAAACGCACATATTTATCCGGATCCGATTTGAAGTTGGCGGGAACAGCATGGGCGCCCAGAAAGCTGGCTCGGATGGTAAGCTCTGTCTCCTCGGCAAGTCGCCTGATCACCCTTAGCATTTTCAGTTCGTCCCGGGTATTCAATCCGTATCCACTCTTTATCTCTACTGCACCGGTTCCGGAACGGATGATCTCATAGGCTCGTGGCAGTGACTGCTCGTAGAGCTCATTCTCAGAAGTATTCGACAATAGTTTTGCCGAATTAAGGATCCCTCCGCCCCTGAGTGCAATCTCCTCATAACTCAATCCACGAATCTTATCTTCATACTCCTGTTCTCTGCTGCCGGCATATACCAGGTGCGTATGGGAGTCACAGAAGGCTGGCATCACAATCCCCGCTTCACAGTCCAGTACCTCATCGTCGGTAAAGGGAATCACCTCACCCTCACCAAAACAGGCAATTTTCCCATTTTCGATGACCAGCCAGGCATCGGACAAAGCATTAACTGAAGACATCTCCTTACCTGAAACCCAGGATGTGGGTTCCTGTTCGGCGATCAACAGGCTGCCAATATTCTTTAATACCAGTCTCATACCGCGAAGATATGAAATTGCTAATGGCTAACTGAATGTTGTAAAGCAAACTTACTTCAGAAGATAGGCAATGGCCACTCCCAGGTAGTTGCCAATGGCGTAGCCGATCACCCCGATAATCATCCCGGGAACCACCACCTCCTTGTTACGAATAGCAGCCGCCACAACTGGCACAAAGGGAGGAGAGTTGGAGAGTGCAGTGGAAGTAATGATGTAGTCGTCCACATTGATTCTGAAGATCCACGAAAGGATGGCATGCAGGATCAGCGAACCTACAATCACCAGGGCAATGTATAGCAGAAGGTTTACCATCAGTTGGATATTCTCGACGTTGAAGAGGGCAATCAGATCTGCTTTTGAGGCAACGATAATACAGAAGACATAAATAAAATACATCCCCAGCTGGAAAGAGCTTTTGATCCGGTTGATGGCAGGTACCAGCGAAGCAGCAATCCCCAGAGTGGTTACCGATAAAACAGCTGCCGTGTCCTTGGCATCCCCGTCAAAGAGAAAGGTGCTTCCGTAACCGATCCCAAAAATTAACAGGGCAACAGCAAATGCCTTCAGAATTCCAATGAAGTTCTCCCGTTTAAAGAAACCTTCATAACTTTCAAAATCTGCCACATCCAATTTGGGGTGAGCTTTGCTCTTTCCTCCTTCTTTGTAAGGTCTGAGAAATTTACCAAACAAGGGCTTGGCCCCAGTAATCAGGAAAAGCAGGATTAGTGCTCCGATAACCAGTTCGGCCGTATGTGTCAAAATGTAAAGCTCCTCATCCACTGCCAGAGCGCGTGCAATGGCGGCCAGGTTGGGCGTCCCTCCGGTGTAAACTCCAATCATCATCCCGGAAATCTTCCAGATTTCGGGAATGCTATCTCTGAAAATATAGTATCCCACAAAAACCAGTACAACCACTGAAACCACTCCAAGTAACAAGGATATAAAGGTGGTTTTGGCCATCTTAGCCCATTTTACCACGTTTTCGGAAAAGAGTACAAGCGGAATTCCCAGCAAAATGGTCACCCCCATCACATCGCTCTGGGTGCCTAAAATGCTTTCAGGAATGATCTGGATATTCCCCATAACCAGTCCGATTCCATAACAGAATACTACAATCCCAATCTTATTAATAATGGAAAACTTGGTACTGTAGAAAAGAAGAAATGCAGGGATAAGGAAATAGCTGGCAATAATGATTGCGCCCATTGTATCTTGCGAAATGGTGATTTTGCAAGATAGTTAAAAAGTTAAAAGTGAATTGTGAACAGTAGATTATCAGTCTATTCAGGGCAGTCCTTAAAACTCTTCTCATACTGCTCAATGGCCCTGTAGCTCATGCCCATACTGGAGAATCCACCATCGTGGAATAGATTCTGCATGGTCACTTTGCGAGTCAGATCTGAAAAAAGTGTGATGCAGTAATTGGCACAGTCACCTGCCGTGGCATTGCCCAGGGGTGACATACGTTCGGAAAAATCCTCAAGCTTATCAAAGCCGTGTACTCCGCTACCAGCTGTGGTAGGTGTTGGAGATTGAGAGACTGTATTAATACGGATCCGCCTGGAGCGTCCATACATATAACCAAAACTTCTTGCGATAGATTCAAGAATAGCCTTGGCATCGGCCATGTCATTATAGCCCGCAAAAGTCCTTTGTGCTGCCACATAGGAAAGTGCCACCACGGATCCCCACTCATTAATGGCATCCATTTTTCGTGCTGTGCTTAGCACCTTATGAAGTGAGAATGCAGATACATCAAGAGTTTTATGGTAATAGCCATAGTTTAGTTCATCGTAATCAAGGCCCTTGCGAACGTTAGGCGACATGCCAATGGAGTGCAGCACAAAATCGACTTTCCCACCCAGGATTTCCATGGATTTCTGGAAGAGATTCTCCAGATCCTCCAGGCTGGTAGCATCTGCAGCAATCACCTGCGCATTGGTCTTTTCAGCCAGCTCATTGATGGTTCCCATCCTCAAGGCAATAGGTGCATTGGTCAATACAATCTCGGCCCCTTCTTCATGCGCTTTTTCAGCCACCTTCCATGCAATGGATTGTTCATTCAGGGCACCAAAAATAATACCCTTTTTCCCTTTTAATAAATTATAAGCCATGATAAAATAATTTGAATTGTTGGTTTACTGCCCTAATAACAAATATAAGCTTAATTTGTGCGATGCTTAGCTAAAATCGAAGTAGCTCACGTGCATTTGAAAGGGCCGCTTCGGTGACCTCTTCCCCGGATAGCATCCGGGCAATTTCATTAATACGTTCATCAGCT
This sequence comes from Bacteroidota bacterium, assembly GCA_030592605.1. Lineage (GTDB taxonomy): Bacteria > Bacteroidota > Bacteroidia > Bacteroidales. The sequence goes on along the minus strand of JAUVIT010000023.1, from coordinate 5,902 downwards.
TGCAGTTTCCGGATCCTGGTATAGGTGGCATCGCTGGTATCCTCCTTGTAGACTACAAAATGATCGGCTCCTCGAGAAGCCACCTGCGGAAGGTGAGTAATAGCCATTACCTGCCTACCCTTTGCCAGGTGGTCCATGATACCTCCTACCTTATCGGCAATCTCCCCGCTTACCCCGGCATCAATCTCATCAAAGATTAGTGTAGGCATGCCTTTTCGGTCCGAAACCATTGATTTAATACAAAGCATCAGTCTGGATACCTCTCCGCCTGAAGCCACTCTGGAGATCTCTTCAAGAGACAGTTGCTTGTTGGCAGAGAATAAAAACCTTACCTGGTCCGATCCATTGGCATCGAATACTTTCGTAAGCTCAAGCTCCACCTGGAACCTTGCATTTGGAATGCCCAATTGTTGCAGCTGCTCTTCCACCCTAAGCTGCATCTCTTTCGCGGCAGATGCACGCTTCTTGTGAAGAATCCCGGCCTGTTGTTCCAACGTATGCAAAAGCGCGCTGCGCTCCTGATCCAACTGCCCGATCTTCTCATCGGAAAATGTCAGGTCCTCTATCTTGTCACCAAGCTTGTTCCTCAGTACAATTAACTCATCCAGCTCCTGTACCCTGTGCTTTTGCATTAAGCCGAACAGCAGGTCCATTCGTTCCCTGAGTTGTTCCAGCTCGCCCTGCTCCATTCCTGCCTTCCCTGCTTCTAACTCCAGTTCTGAAGTAATATCTTTCAGTTCAATATAAACAGACTCCATTCGTGTGGCCATCTCCTTGGACGGGGTGTAGAGAAGGGCAATTTTTTGAAGTTGGGAAAGAGAAGCCCGCAAGCGATCCAGAATCCCGTTGGATTCTGCCGACAGATGTGCGGAAGACTCGAATAGTGCACTCCGAATTTCTTCGTCATGTTCGGCCCGTTGCAAATCGGCTTCCAGCTCCTGCATCTCGCCCTCAACCAGATGGGCCGATTGCAATTCATTGAATTGAAACTGCATATACTCCAGTTCCTCCTTCAGTGCGCTTGTCTCCTTTATAACCTGCTCCAGCTCCCTCGTAATCTCTGTAAACCCGGAATAGGTGTCGCGATATCGCGAAAGTTCCTTTTCAACTCCAGCCATATGCGTAATCACCTCCATTTGATAAAGGTGGTCATTCAGTCGCAGGTTCTGATGCTGGGAGTGGATATCCACCAGCAGTTTGCCCACCTCCTTCAGTAAGGGAAGATTCACCGGGGTATCATTGATAAATGCACGGGATTTCCCTCCTGGGGATATCTCCCTCCGTAGGGTTGTAAGCTGTTCAAAATCAAGATCATTAGTCTCAAATATATTTCTAAGCCTCTCTCCCGGCTTGAATGTTCCTTCCACAATACATTTGGCATCCTTCAATTTCAAAACAGAGGTGTCAACCCGTTGCCCCAAAATAAGTGAAAGGGCTCCCATTAAGATGGACTTCCCTGCACCAGTTTCCCCGGTAATTGTAATAAATCCACTGGAAAATTCAAGTTCCAGATGGTCAATCAACAGGTAGTTCCTTATATATAGAGATTGAATCATGGGGCTAGCTACTGGCTTGACTCCAAAATGGCTTTATACTTGTTGGCATTGGGCTTATCCACTTCGCTAAGAATATCATAGGCCCTGTTTCGCTCTTCCGGGTAAGATTCGGTATAGACATTAACGATCTCATCCACCTTGGCATCAAAAACCAGACGCAGAAGGTACATATACGGATCGGGTTTTTTCCTGTATACCTGCTGGAGCAACTCCAGGCTACTGGTAATCGCGGCCCTCCCTTCGACCACTTGCTCATCCATCACATCCAGACCTAGCCGGTGATAGTTATAATTAAATACCCTCACTGGTTCATAGTCGGTATCTATCATATCCTTTACTAGCCAATAGCGATTTTTATGAGCGATATCATCCATTGGTTTCCACCCCCGTTCAGCTGCATTTTGCGCGTTCAATACTATCTGTTCTGCATTGATAAAGTATTGGCTGCCTCCCATCAAGGAGAAAGTATCATAATCAAGCCCCAGTATATAATAAGCATAAAAGGCCAGGATGGAGGTTAGATTGGAAATATTAGAAGTAAGGTCGAATTCCAGAGGAGAAAACTCCACATACCTGAAGCGAATGTTGTTGTCCACAAAATTTAGGGTGGTCGTATTATAATTGGTGTTAAATACAGGTCTGCTCACCTGAATGGTCATTGTGCCTTTAAAATCATCGGCCGATAACTGTTCTGTAATATTGATCATCATGTTGCATTCGATCCTTTCCTCCATGGTGTATACATGGTTGGTCCACACCCTGTTATTCATAAATTCATAAATGGCATTCTGGAGGGTCTGGAATACCTGCTTGTTACTACCCTGAATTTGCTGGCTCACCACCTGCACATTGCACCTCAGCTCCTGGCTCCGAAGGTTCAGTGAGAATAAAATAATGAGCAATAATAGTCCGGCCTTACGCATCTTCAAGTATTTTTAGCACCCGCTGCACCAGGTCACCTGCAACCTGCACCTTAGGTTTTAATTCATATTTATCAATATTCCCCAGGCGGTCAATCATGGTCACCCGGTTGGTATCAGTTCCAAAACCTGCACCCCTGTCCCGCATTGAATTCAACACTACCAGGTCCAGGTTCTTCTTTTCCAGTTTCAGACGGGCATGTTCCATTTCATTATCTGTCTCCAGTGCAAATCCCACCAGTACTTGTCCGGCTGATTTCCTCCGTCCCATCTCAGCGGCAATATCTTTTGTGGGCTTCAGCTGAATGGTCCACTCCCCTGTTCCCCTTTTCACTTTCTTGCCCGAGGCAGAGACAGGTGTATAATCAGAAACCGCTGCATTAAAAACAGCAATATCCATCCGATCCATCAGCTCGCTGCAGCGCTCAAACATTTCTCCGGCCGAAGTAACCCGGATCACCTCAACACCCGCTGAGTGGGTCACCAGCGATACCGGACCAGTCACCAGGTGTACCTTTGCCCCATGGGCTGCAAAAGCTTCAGCAATGGCAAAGCCCATCTTCCCTGAAGAGTGGTTTCCAATAAAACGAACGGGATCGATATTTTCGTGTGTAGGACCTGCAGTTACAAGAACCTGCTTATTCAGAAGTTTTTTTTTTGAAGGCTCCGATGTAATCTGCCTGATAAAACTGAGAATCGCTTCCGGTTCCTCCATCCTTCCCGGCCCTTCGAGTCCGCTGGCCAGTTCACCTTTACCCGGCTCAATCACAAGATTCCCATAGCCCTTCAGGATTTCCAGGTTTCGCTGTGTGGAAGGGTGTTGGTACATATCCATATCCATCGCCGGGGCCACTACAACCGGGCATCGGGCGGAAAGATAGGTGGTAACCAACAAATTATCGGCTATGCCGTTGGCCATTTTGCCCAGGGTGCTTGCTGTGATGGGAGCAACAAGTATCAGATCGGCCGAAACACCCATCTCCACATGGCTGTTCCAGTCTCCCCCTTCCGTACTGAAGAAATCGGATAATACTGTATTACCTGAAAGCGCAGAAAAAGTGACAGGACCCACAAATTCCATAGCTGCCGGCGTCATAATTACCTGCACCTCGGCACCCTCCTTTATAAGGAGCCTGAGAAGATACACTGCTTTATAAGCAGCAATGCTCCCGGTTACACCAAGAATAATACGTTTTCCTGCAAGATTCATCAGGAAGATTTCTAGACTACTGTTCCTTTATTTCAGGTGCTTCATTAATCCTGAAATATATCTGGTCGTCGGTTAATTCCTGCAATGAAATCAGAGAAGGTTTGGGTAACCTCTCGAAAAACTTGGAGATCTCAATCTGCTCGGGATTTTCGAAAACTTCCTCCAGGTTGTCTGTATAAGAAGCAAACTCCTCCAGCTTCCTGTTCAGCTCCAGTTTCATCTCAACACTTATCTGGTTGGCTCTTTTTGAAGCCACCATGACAGTTTGGTAAATATTATCGGTATCTCCGTCCAGGTCATTTAAATCCCTGGTCACTGTAGTCAGTGGCGCCTTGGTTTTTTTGTAATCCATTGATTATGATTGCTTATTATGATTTTCTAAAAACTTGTTGGAAGCTTCATACATCCTTTTGGCTTCCCTACTATTGGAAGTGTCAGGAAACTCCCCAATATAACTGTAGTACTCATCAACAGTGGTCTGATAACGTTCTAGCTTTTTGCTGAGGATACTTCCATCAGCCAGCAAATAAGATGACTTTAAAATCAGGAACATTAAATCCTCCCTGTACCTGGTATCAGGATATTGCATGAGGCTATTGCGCAGGGCCAGTATGGCTGATTTATAATATCCCAGGTCGTAATAAAGCTTGGCACTGATATAGGATTTCTCCACCAGTTTATCGCTCATTTCCAGGATAATCTCCTGAGATTCAGTAACCCGTTCAGAGGTCGGATGCTTGACAATAAACATTTGCATGGCAGTAATGGCCTTGTAAGTTGTCTGCTGATCCAATTCGGCACGAGGCGATTGTTTGTAAAAGCAGTAACCGACCATAAAATCGGACTCCTCCATATAAACACTGCTGGCATATGTGGATGATAACTCGCTGAAATAATAACCAGCCATCATGTAATCTTTCTGTCCGTAATAGCTTTTTGCCTGGTAATATTTGACCGTATCGGCTTTGGTAGTCCCTCTGAAGATATTGGCGACCTGATCGAATAAGGTACCGGCTCTCGCATATTCGCCGTCCTCATAATACTGGACTCCCATCTCATACTTCTTCTGGAAGTCCCTGCTTTTCAGCAACTTCTCATATTCTCCACATCCACTAAGGATCACCGCTGCCGCTGCAAACAGTACCCCAAAAACAATCCGGTTTTTAAACATTGCGCAAAATTACAATTATTGAGTTAATAATAAAAGAGTTGAGCAATTATTTGCAATAAGGTTTTAACAAAAACCATACCGGATTTATTGTAGCTCTCGTCGAAATTTCCCCAACAGTTTATGTGATGAACCGATAGATTATCATCCCAACAAAAAAAAAACTAAATTTGCAGTCTAATCAATAAAACCTAAATCTGTGGATATTTTTGAAAGAATTACCAAGAACAGAGGCCCTATCGGGCAATATCAAAAGGCGGGACATGGCTACTTTGCATTTCCCAAACTGGAGGGAGAGATCTCCGCGCACATGAAATTTCGCGGGAAAGAGGTGCTGACCTGGAGTCTGAATAACTATCTCGGTCTTGCGAATCATCCCGAAGTAAGAAAAACAGATGCTGCTGCTGCTGCCGAATACGGAATGGCCTACCCCATGGGTGCCAGGATGATGTCGGGACAGACCCGCAAGCATGAAGAGCTGGAGCGTGAGCTTGCCTCTTTCGTTGAGAAGGAAGATGCTTTCCTGCTGAACTATGGGTACCAGGGCATGTCTTCAATCATCGATGCACTGACTACACGTAACGATGTAATCGTTTACGATTCAGAATCACACGCCTGTATTCTGGATGGTATGCGTATGTCGCTGGCCAAAAGGTATGTTTTCCCACACAACAATATGGAGAACCTGGAAAAGCAGCTTGAACGCGCCACAAAACGCGCCGATCAGCAAGGCGGTGGTGTTCTTGTTATCTCTGAAGGAGTTTTTGGTATGGCTGGTGACCTGGGGAATCTGAATGAAATCTGTGCCCTGAGAGATAAATACAAATTCAGACTCTTAGTGGATGATGCCCATGGTTTCGGAACAATGGGTGCCACAGGAATGGGTACCGGAGAACACTTTGGTGTTCAGGATAAAATCGACTTATACTTTTCCACCTTCGCCAAGGCCATGGCCGGTATCGGTGGATTTGTAGCCGCAGATACCGATGTGGTAGACTACCTGCGTTACAACATGCGTTCACAGACCTATGCCAAATCTCTGCCCATG
>JAUVIT010000254.1 GCA_030592605.1 Bacteroidota bacterium | reverse complement strand
CTCCCTCCATAGCCAATCTGTCAAAGGAAGGCGTCTTTACCACCGGGTCGCCATAGGATCCTGCATGGGGCCATCCCCAGTCATCGGCAATGGCAAATAGGATATTGGGTGGATGAACTGTTTCTTTTTCGCATCCGGCAGTGAGTAGTACCAGCACCCCCAGGACTAGGAGGGAGCGATTCCTGAAAAAATGAGCTATTTTCATACCCTGAAAATAGTCATTCTTTTTATTCATTCAAGCGGTCCATCTCGTCCTGATTCAGATCTTCTCCCCAGGTAGGCCAGAAGGGATCGTCGTTATGGAAGGCTTTAAATTTTTCCTGAGCTTCAAGGAAGATCGGTTTGGCTGCTTCCGGTCCGCCACCCAGGAATTCAGGAAGGTTGGCGGTCATCATACCATCCATAAAATATGCCCGCGGGTTTTCAGGATTCAGAGACAGGGCTTTTTGAATGGCGGCCAGTACATCCTCGTAGTAGAGTTGCCCCCGTGTCATAGGATCAACACTCATCATACCTATGTAATACAGGGACTCCAGCACGTGGACCTCTGACTCTTCCGGCGCGAGCTCCATGGTCCTGTTGAGCCATTTTTTGGCACGGTCCAGCAGGGCATCACTCTTGTCAGCATCTGATTCTTCAAAGCTGCTGGTGACCAGGATCCTGGATGCATGGTAGGAGGGGAACCACTGATCGGGATAGCTCTGAGCAAGATCTTCGAAGCCTGGCACAAGCTCCATTTCACCGGCCGCATCGCTTGCCTTATGCATTTTTTCAATGGCGGCATTCATAGCTTTTTTATACTTTCTTCCCTGCGACATAGCGGGTAGTGTCAGCAGGGCCAGGAGGACAAGAAAAATAGCTTTTTTCATGTTTTGAAATTTTACGGGTTATTGATTCAATAAATGTACGAAGTGCTCGCACGGGATAAAACCATTTTTCGCTGTGTTGCAGATTCAGAGGGATGAATGGGAGTAACTTACCGGTGAGCGGGGTGTGCTAGCTATCGAGCCACTCTTTAAAAGATGCCACCCGCTCTCTGCTGATGTAGATTTCATCATCGTCTGAATGTGCCAAATTCACTTTTAACTTACTGGATGAGAGGGTGATAAGGTCGCTAATGGCTTTATGCGTGATCAGGTATCTGCGGTTAATGCGGTGGAAGAGGAGGGGGTCCAGCAAAGCTTCCAGTGCGCCGAGCGTATAATCAATCACGTAGTTGCGTTTATCGGAGGTGTGGATATAGGTCCCTTTTTGCAGGCTATAGAAGTAAAGAATATTCTTCACATCGACTGTCTTAATATGATCCCCTACCCGGACCATAAACCGTGATTTATAAGGTCTGGAGATCATCTCCCTGATATTCTGTAGCAGATCTCCTCCAATGTGTGGTATGCTTAGTTCGCGGTTGTAATACCGCCGGTATTTGTCCAGGGCAGCCCGCAGATCATCTTCAGCAACGGGCTTCAGCAGGTAGTCCACACTGTTAACCTTGAAGGCCTTTATTGCATACTCCTGAAAAGCAGTAATAAAGATGACGGGAGCTTCGATTTTCACTGTATCAAAAATATCAAAGGAGAGTCCGTCAGCCAGCTGGATATCCATAAAGACCAGGTCAGGTTTTTGATTGGATCTAAACCATTCCACCGCTCGCCTTACGGAATCGATGATGGAGAGGACTTTGATTCCGGGATCGATCTGCCGGAGCAAGGTGGCGATCCGTTCTGCCGTCAGGTGTTCATCTTCAATAATAACTACATTCATCTCACTCCTGTATTACCACTAACAGTTGGCATTCTGACAATAAAGGCATCAGCTTCTTCCAGCACCAGCAAGGGATCACTTGAAAAATAAGTAATCTGCTTTCTCAGATTCTCAAGTCCGGTGTCCAATGAGGTTTCGGAAATCTTCCTGCGTTGCAGGTTGTTTTTAACTATAACATGTCCATTCCCTGTGGAGCTGATCCCGATGACCAGTGGATGTTCCTTGGAAATTTCATTGTGCTTGATGGCATTCTCCACCAGCATCTGCAGGGAAAGAGGGATGACCATTCTGTTCTGGTCAAGATCCAGGGAGGTTTCTATCTGGAGATTATCGCCAAAGCGGATCTTCTGTAGAAAAATATAGTCCTCCATGAATTTCAGGTCTTCTTTCAGGGGAACCAGTTCATTTTCGCGCTGCTCCAGAACATAGCGGTACACATCCGATAGCTTATGTACAAATTGGGTGGCTTTCTTCGTATCTGTATTGATCAGTGTGGCTAGTGAGCTTAAACTGTTAAAAAGGAAGTGGGGCTTTACCTGGTCCTTCAGACTCTGGTATTGCAGGGCCAGGTGGGCCCTTTTCAGCTCCTCCTGCTGGATGGCCGATTTCTTCCAGTTTTTAAAGAAAAGCACTGCATTCCCAAGCACCAATGAGAGAAACATAAAGATATATACGATTTTCAGGCTGGGAGCTACCAAGCCCGACACCTCCCTGAACCCAATGTCTTCTGCCAGCATGAGCCAGGTGGAAAGGCCCAGAAAAATAATTATACCCGTAAAGACAAAAAGAATAAGTACCTGATAAACAAGCCGTTTTATGGGATTTTTGAGCCAGGGGAGTTTTCGCTCCAGCATATTGGTTAGGAAGATCATCCCTTTCCAGGAGGGATATCCAATCGCCACGGAGAACATGCAGTTCTGAAAAAATACGCCCACTGACCAAAGATCTCTGGAAATGGTAAATATGGAAAGCACATTTCCAATGACAATCAGGATCAGGAAATCCCTGAGCAGCAACAAAATTACTTTATAAACCTTTTTTCTATTCATCAGGCAGTATGGGGCTACACAAGATACTTATTTGATCTTAATTTATTATAGCTTTTCCAGTTCGGTCCGGGTGGCCTCTTCTCCCCAGCTGGGCCAGAGAGGGTCTTCGTTTGTGAAAGCTTCAAATTTGACCAGGGCCTCCTCCAGAATCGGTTTGGCAACATCGGCTCCTCCGCCAAAGGAAGGGGGAAGGTTCAGCTTGTTAACTCCTTCCAGGAAATAGCTGCGTGGATTTTCAGGATTCAGGCTCTTGGCCTTCTCCAGCGATGCGAACATCTTTTCAATGTAGGTCATGCCCCTGCCCATGGGATCGACCAGGATTCTGGAGGGATAGAGGAAGGCCTGCAGGACGTGGAGCTCCGACTCTTTGGGCTCCAGTTCCAGCGCCTGGTCGAGTAAGTCCTGGGCCCTGTCCAGAATCAGATCTCTCTGCGCGCCGTCGCCCTCATCGTAACTCATCGAAACAAGGGAGTATGAGGCATAATAATAGGGCATCCATTTGCTCTTTTCTGCCGTGGCAATGCGTTCAAAGCGGTTTGCACTCTCTGCAAGTTCACCGGGTTCGAAGGCCTGTTCCATCAGCTCGATGGCACTCTTCATGGCACTCGTGTAAGGATCTTCCTGTCCTTTTGCCTGCATGGTCCATACTGCGAGGGAAATCAGGGTAATACTCAGAATCATTAATTTGGTTTTCATAATATGTGTTTTAAAGTGAAATCATAAACATTAATACGGCCATGGTGCCCGTGGTTGGTACTATGGCCTGGGATTGGTAGGTCCCGCTCTCGTCGGGGGTTCCGGTATAGCTGTAGCCAAATACATTATCAAATCCCAGCAGATTGGTGATGTTCAGGTGGATGATGCAATCTTTGCTGAACAATGTGGTCAGATAGGTGAGGTTCAGGCTGATATCGTTGTAGGCCCGGGTTCGCCCATCCATAAAAACAGGACTGTTCGGATCATTATAGGGTCTGCCGCTGGCGAAAGAGTAGGTGATTCCACCCAGGATTTTCAAACGTTCGAAGAAGCGCTTGTAAACCACCGAAAGGTTGTGGGCCGAAGCAAAGGAGGGGACGGCACTTTCAGGATAATCCTGGTAGTCTCTGGAGGTGTTCAAAAAACTATAAGAGATCCAGTAATCGGAACCCCGCAGGCTCTCGCTGTCACGCCAGAAGAAGTCGATGCCCTGTGCCCTTCCGTAACCATCGTTGTTGTAATCTCCAGCCACAGGACTGTAAAGTGAGGCAAATTTCACCAGCTCGTCATAATATTTGAGATAGCCTTCCACCCTGAAGGTCCTT
>JAUVIT010000327.1 GCA_030592605.1 Bacteroidota bacterium | reverse complement strand
GTTTTGCCTTTGAGAATCTTCTCTGGCGAACCACAGGCTACCAGTTCACCACCCAGCCTGCCGGCACCCGGGCCCAGGTCAACAATATGATCGGCAGATAGAATCATGTCCTTATCATGCTCCACCACAATCACGGAATTTCCCTGATCCCGCAGGTTTTGAAGTGAGGCGATGAGCTTCCGGTTATCCCGCTGATGCAGACCGATACTGGGTTCGTCCAGGATGTAAAGTACATTGACCAATCTTGAACCGATCTGGGTCGCCAGGCGGATCCGCTGACTCTCTCCCCCTGAAAGAGAGCGTGCGCTTCGTTGAAGAGAGAGATAATTGAGTCCCACATCCAGCAGAAATCCCAGCCTGCTTCGAATCTCTTTAAGGATATCCCTGGCAATAATATTCTGACGTTCGCTCAAATGCTCCTCTATTTGGCTGAACCATTCTGCAAGCTCTCCAATATCCATGGCAGACAAGTCGGTGATATTCTCGCCATTAATCCTGAAGTAGAGCATCTCTGCCTTTAAACGAAGCCCCTTGCAGTGTGGGCAGGTCACTTTCCTGATGAACTGCCGAACCTGTAGCTTTCCATTGCTGCCATTGCCCTCCCTTGCACTGTTCGAAATGTGATTAATAATGCCCTCAAAACTGAGGAAATAATTAGAGTTTGCTCCCAGGGGGGTATTTTGTAGCTTCAGTGGCTCCTCTGAGCCAAAAAGGATGCAACGCAATGCCTGTTCCGGGATCTCCTTCACCGGGGTATCCAGGGTAAAATCGTATTTAAGTGCAATCGCCTCCAATTGCCAGAAAATAAGTGCATTTCTCTGCTTCCCCAGAGGCACTATTGCCCCGTTCTTAATGCTTTTACTATCATCCGGAATAATCTTCCTGGTATCCACATCATTGATGGTCCCCAATCCATTGCAATGGGGACATGCACCCTGTGGAGAGTTAAAAGAAAAGCTATGCGGGGCCGGTTCATTGTAGGAGATTCCAGAAGTGGGACACATCAACTGGCTGGAGAAGTAACGTGGTTCTGTTCCATCCTTCTCCATGATCATGCATATTCCTTTGCCCTGTTTTAATGCAGCAGAAAGAGACTTCTTCAACCTGTCCCGGTCCTTCTCCCTCACCGAAAGCCGGTCCACAACCACTTCGATATCATGATTCTTATAGCGATCAATACGCATACCGGGCATGAGCTCCTCAATCTCACCATCGATACGGGCATAGATATAACCGTTCCGCCTGATCTGTTCGAACAGCTCCCTGTAGTGACCCTTCCTTCCCCGCACCACAGGGGCCAGCACATAGATCTTCTTTTCCGAGAATGCTTCCATGATAATATTCAGAATCTGATCCTCTGTATACTTCACCATCTTCTCACCTGTCACATAGGAGTATGCATCGGATGCCCTAGCATAAAGAAGCCTCAGGAAATCATAAATCTCAGTCACAGTACCCACCGTAGACCGGGGATTTTTATTGGTGGTTTTCTGTTCAATGGAGATCACCGGGCTTAAGCCGGTAATCTTGTCCACGTCGGGACGTTCCATACTCCCCAGGAATTGCCTGGCATAAGAACTGAGTGTCTCAATATACCTTCTCTGACCTTCCGCATAGATGGTGTCAAAAGCCAGGGATGATTTACCACTTCCGCTTAAACCGGTAATGACCGTTAATCTGTTCCGGGGGATGCTAACATCAATATTTTTCAGATTGTGCACCCGTGCACCCAGCACTTCTATTTTCTGCTCTTCCTTACTCACTCTCTTGCATGCCCTTTTTAGTTCGGGTCCCAGGCATCAGGCCGGCGATATCCGCTCTCCGGAACGAGAATCTCATACGTCTTATGCGATGGATTGGACAATTTACTATCCCTTAACCAGGGATTCAGATATTTTAAGATTTTATAATTGCACCCGTACTCAGCTGCAAAATCGGTAAAATCGGCAATGGCACTGTCTACCTTAATCTTATTCACAGGTATCTCAGGGTAAAGATCCTTTTTTGAAAGTGTAAATCCATAAGCTACAGGATCTTCAAAAATCAGCTTAAAAGCAACCACCCTGAACAGGTACCTGGCGGTCTCCTCATTCAGGAGCAGGTCATAGTAATTCTCTTTCTTTTGACGCTCAATCTGCCGGTCCATTCCTCTCCTGCCTGCATTGTAAGAGGCAGCAGTCATGGTCCAGTTTCCATATTTCTCGTAAGAATCTATCAGGTACTCACATGCTACTTCAGTAGATTTGGCCACATGATAGCGCTCATCTACCTCGCTCCCTACTTCGAGGCCGTACTCCTGCGCGGTGCCTTTCATTAATTGCCAGAATCCAACTGCTTTTGCGGGGGAAACAGCCTGGCTTAGACCGCTTTCTGCCAGGGCCAGGTATTTGAAGTCCTCGGGAATCAGATTCTTTTTCAGCACAGCTTCAATCTGGGGAAAATAGCGATTTGCCATCTTGATTAAGCGGATGGTCTGTGAGTGAAAATAAGTGTTGGAAAGAAGTTCTCTATCCAGAGCCTCCTTCACATCAAAGAGATCCATGGGCATTGGTTCTCCGGCAAAGCTTACCTGGCCCGGGATCTCAACACCATAAACAACATAGGACTCCTTATCACCAGGTTCCACTGATCCGTCTCCAGTTCCTGTATATCCGGTAGTAGCCAGTGCAACTGCCAGGATCACTGTAACAATAAAGGATGTAATAAAAAGGTAATGTGAGGCCCTCCTGCCTTTCGCTTCCCTGCTCATGATCTGTCTCAATAAATGAATGCCCATTACCACAGTAACGCACAAAATTACTGAAATGTTTCCATTCTGCTAAGGAAAGAAGCGAAAGCCTCTAAAAGGTGTAGCTAAGTCCGGTATAAAAGGCCAGTGAATAGGGTCGGGTGGATGGAAGGGAAGCATCGTTCACAGAATTAAGAAAGTACCGGAACCTTGGCTCAAAAATCAGATTCATTTTCTTACCCACGTGATAAATTATTCCCAATCCTGCATTCCCTGAGTAATTTACCGTGTTGACATTGGACAGGTAACCAATCTCTTCCCTGCCTGAAGCGCCCTCCATGGTTACTGAATTACCAACCAGGAAGTTGGTGCTCATGCCACCCACCAGCTGTAACTCTATGGTTCTGTCAATAACCGAATACCGCAGGTTAAAGGGCAATTCCAGATAATCCAGGTGCTGCTCAATTCCAGATTCTGAGGCCGGTATT
>JAUVIT010000278.1 GCA_030592605.1 Bacteroidota bacterium | reverse complement strand
TGGAAGTCACCACAACATTTAGCCAGTCCATCTTTGGTTTCTGATTCTTGGATCGCAGGATCTCTACCTTATCGCCATTCTTTAAGGAGTAGCGGATGGGGACATTCTTACCATTGACCCGGGCTCCCGCACAGGAAGCACCAACATCGGTGTGGATATCAAAGGCGAAGTCCAGAACCGTGGCATTCTCAGGAAACTTTTTCAGGTCGCCGTTGGGAGTGAATACAAAGATCTCTTTACTGAACTGACTCAGTTGCAAATCTTCCATAAGATTTGAAGCATCCATCTCAGTGTTTTCAAGAGTCTCCCTTACCCGCTGTATCCACTTATCAATACCGGCCTGTCCCTTGATTCCTTTGTATTTCCAGTGTGCAGCCAGTCCTTTCTCTGCTATCACATTCATTCGGGCAGATCTGATCTGCACCTCTACCCACTCCCCTCCCGGAACTACTACAGTAGTATGTAAAGATTCATATCCATTGGATTTGGGCGCCGAAATCCAGTCGCGTAAGCGCTCGGGATTGGGTTGATAGTGGTCTGTAATTATACTGTATACTTTCCAGCAGTCGGCTTTCTCCTTTTTTAAAGGGCTATCGATAATAATCCGGATGGCAAATTTATCATAGACCTCTTCAAATTCCACCTTCTGTTTCTTCATTTTTCGCCAGATTGAAGAAATTGCCTTGGGTCTTCCTTTAATCTCTGCCCGGAATCTTTCCTGGTCCAGGTCCTCCTGAAGTGGTTTAATAAACTCCTTTATAAAGCGGTTTCTTCGCTGAGTTGAAGCCTTCAGTTTTTCGGATATGGAGTTATACTCCTCCAGTTCCAGAATGGCCATGGAGATATCCTCCATTTCTGACATCACGTTATATAATCCAAGCCTGTGGGCAAGTGGAGAATAGATAAACCTTGATTCGCAGGAGAGCTCGATCTGCTCTTTTTCTTCGAGGAGCTCCATTTGTCTCATAAGGTAGAGCCGCTCTGCAATCTTGACCAGAATCACACGAAAGTCTGTGGCCAGTGTCAGGATCAGGTTTCTCATATTTTCGGCCTGTCCCTGGTTGGTGGTAGTATCCAGGTTACTGATCTTTAAAAACTCCTGAATAACCGTAGCTGTGCGCTCCCCCACACCGGAAGCTATATCATTATTCGAAAGTTGATTCAGTTCTGAACAATGCAGTAATAATGCCGCTGAGACCCCGATGGCATCCATACCAAGTTCCTTCACGGCCATCTGCGCCAGTCCAGATGAGAATTTTACCAAATGGATACCATTAATTTCCTGGAATTCACCGGTATGCTCCATCAGAAACTCAAAGCTACGCTTAACCAGTGCCAGGGAGCGTTTATCGTACTCGTTAACGCAAATTCGGATGAGATCCTTATAGTAAGCGAGAATCTCCTTTTGCAGAGGTGAAGAATATTTCTCAATGATTTCCATGCAACAGTCTTTGCATGGCAAAAGTAGTTAATTTAAACAGGGAATTATAACTTCAAAGGTGGAGCCTTTGTTAGTTTCGCTTGTAATAATTAGTTCCCCATTGTGAATTTTTGTGAATTCCTGTACCAGGGCTAAGCCCATGCCAGCTCCCTTTTCGTTTGCAGTGCCTCTACGTGTAATACCCCCATTTTGTATTACTTTTCGCGACTCTTCTTCACTCATGCCGATCCCCTGATCTGTTACCCAAAAACGAGCCTTACCGTCAAGCTTATTTAGTCCGATGGTGATAGTCCCTCCAGGATTTGAAAACTTGATGGCATTGGAAATCAGGTTTCTGTAGATGGTCTCCATCATGATCTTATCGGAGTTACAGGTGATGACTTCCTTGATATCCTTTTCAAAAACAAGCTCCTTTTTTTTAGCGCTTTCGCTGTAAAGTGACAAGCAGTTGCTTACCAGGGTATTTAGCTTTACCTCTTCCGGGTGGTAGTTGGATGCTCCCTCCTCAAGGCGTGACCAGTGCAGCAGGTTCTCCAGCAATTCCAGGGAATAGGAAGCGGAATTCTTCAGGTTGCCCAGCAGCCTTTTTCGGTCTATCTCAACCTTGTCATCTCCTTCTATCCTGTTTAATACCTCTACGGCTGTTAACTGGTTGCCAATGGTACCCCTCAGATCATGGGCAATGATTGACATCATTCGGTCTTTGGTTTTATTTACCTGGTCCAGTTTCAGGTTCTGTTTGGTGATGACCAGGTTCTTCTCTTCCAGTTTGAGGGATGTATTTTTATGACGACGCATGAAATAAAGAACCAGGATTAAAGCGAGCAGCAGCACCGAGACAATAACCAGGCTGGAGTGAAACACGAAGGTTCTTTTTCGTACCAGCAAGTTATCAAGGTTGGATTGAATCTTTAGATTTTCATTTTCCTGCTGAAGTACCCTTGAACGAGTTCTGAACTCCATCTCCATGGCAGCTTTGGCGGTAGCCTTATCCATCAGGCTGTCGGTATAGAGGTGGTGTTGCATTGCATACAGGTAGGCCGAACGGTAATTGCCCTGTTTCACCGCAATCTCTCTTTTAATCAAATAGCCCTGTGCGATATACTCCATGGCTTTAATTTCCCGGGCTATCTCCAGGCCCATATCTGCCATCCTGTCTGCCTCACCATATCTCCCCTGCTTAAGAGCAGCATTTCCCAAGCCAAGGTAAGATCTGATAAGTCCTTCGGGGTCATCCAGCTGTTCCTTTATGGGAATGGCCCTGTTTAACAGTTCAATGGCTTTGTCATACTCCTTCATCATGGAGTAAATATCAGCAAGGTGGATGTAGCAATTGGAAATGGTCCGATCATCTCCCAGTTCTACTTTTATCTCCATACCTTCCTGCACATATTCAAGTCCCCTTTCAGGTTCACCCATATCTGCATAGTTGGTTCCAATATTGATAAGGCAGTTTGATCTCTGTACCGGGTCATTAAGAGACTTGTTGACCTCCAGTGAACGCTGATAAAGTTTTAGTGCTTCGTCGTAGTTTCCAATTTTATTCTGTATGACCCCTGAGTTGGAGAGGGAGAGCGAAATGTTATGCTGGTAATTATTCCGTTCTGAAATCTCAAGTGCTTTGCCAAAGTATTCAAGAGCCCTCTCATAGCCCCCCAGCAGGACAAACAGATTGCCCATATTGATGTAGGCCTGTGCAATATCAAGGGCATTCCTGACAGAATCAAGGTAAAGAACTGACTTCTGGTACACAGAAAGGGCTTCCACATAATCGCCCCTGTTTTTATGAATAATGCCCATATTGTTCAGACAGCGGCTTATCCCGATCACATTGTCAGTTTTTCTATAATAGCTCAGGGCTAACTCATAGTGGCTCATGGCTTGTGAATACTCAGACCTGAAAAGGTGGACATTTCCCTTCTGTTTTGTTGTTTTAAAGAAAGCTAGCTGGTCATCTGCTTCAACGAAATAGTTCAGGGCATGATCATAATTCAGAATCGCCTGGTCATAGAGTCCGCACCGGGCTTTAATCTTTCCCAGCACCTTGTAATAGCGTCCCAGGCCCTGCAAATCATTAAGGGACTCAACAATCTCCTTCGCTCGTTCCAGGTAGGAGTAAGCAAGAATTGTGTCTGTTGTTCCCAGATCTTCGGCTAATTCAAACAGCAAGCGGTAACGTGTCGAATCGGCGATATCCCCATCAATCTGAAGCTTCAGACTGTCTCGTTTGAGTTGATCAGTTGCAGATAACTGAGCCGAGAGAAGAACCAGTGTAAACAGGCAGAGGGTACGGAGCAACAACATAAAGGGCTGTTTAGAGGGGATAAATGTAAGAAATTTTATTCCCT
>JAUVIT010000103.1 GCA_030592605.1 Bacteroidota bacterium | reverse complement strand
TTTGAGTACGGTCAGGATGCCGGATCGCTGAAGTGGTCCCAGTTCCGATCTCCTCACTACACTGTGATCCATCCTGCCGGTGTGGATAGCCTGGCACAGGCTTTTGCCCGGAAACTGGAACACTACTACCCCTACATGGGACAAGCCCTTGATCATCGCCACAGCCATATGCCGGTGGTGATCCACAACGAATCAAGTTTTTCAAACGGAGTTTTTGCCTGGGCGCCAAAGCGACTGGAAATTTTTACTAATCCAGATCCCAATGGTTATTACCAGGACTGGTTGACACAGCTGGCCCTTCATGAAGGCAGACATGCGGTGCAGATCGATAAACTGGACCAGGGTTTTACAAAAGGACTAAGCTATATAGCCGGAGAGCAGGCCGTGGGAGCCGTGGCTGTATTCCTGCCCTACTGGTACCTGGAAGGGGATGCCGTGGATTCGGAGACCAGGCTTTCTGCGACAGGAAGAGGGAGGCAGCCCTCTTTTGAAATGGGCATTAAAGCACAACTACTGGAGGCTGACAGGCTCTGGTCCTTTTCCAAGGCTACCATGGGTTCTTACAAGAACTACATACCCAATCATTACCAATTGGGCTACCTGATGGTCAGGCATGGGAGAAGAACCTACGGAGATAAATTCTGGATTGACTTTCAGCTCTATGCTGCCAGGAAACCCTTTTTGCTAAATCCCACCTGGTTCAGTATGAAAAAGTACGGATTCAGCTCCAAGAAACAATTCTATAAAGAGGCGCTGAATACTTACCGGAACCACTGGCTTAGCACCGCTTCCATGCGTCAATATTCCCCTATGATCAGCTGGAATACGGAAACCAAGCGTCACTATACCTCTTACACCTTTCCCCATACGGTATCTGAATCAAGCCTGCTGACCTTAAAAACAGGGATGGATCAGATTCCCGAACTTGTACTGATTGAGCAAAACGGAGAGGAAAAGCGTCTTTTCCGTCCGGGATACTTGAATTCAGGAAGGGTCAGCTATTCGGGAAATAAAGTCGTCTGGGATGAATTTGTATCCGATACGCGTTGGAGTAACAGGAACTATTCTATTATTAGAAGCTATGATTTGTCCACCGGACAGGTAAGAAAACTGGGTAAGCGGACCCGGTATTTTTCTCCTGCTATATCGGGCGATGGTAAGCGGGTTGTTGCAGTGGAACAAACAGAGAAGCAAGAGTTTAACCTGACGATTCTTCATATGGACGGCAGCAGGGAAGAGGTAATTCCTTCTCCCGGAAACCGCTTCTTGCAACAACCTTGCTGGATGGATCAGGATACTGCTATAGTTGTCCTGGTTTCGGTCGATTCGGGAAAAACGCTTTATAGTTATTCCCTTCAGTTGGAAACCTGGACCCCTTTGTTTGATGCCGGGAGGGATGATATCTCGTATCCAGTTGTGAATGGACAACTCATCTTTTTTAGCGGGACTTTTTCGGGTATTGATAATATCTATTGCTTGCATACGGGTCTTGACCAGGTATTCCGGCTTACCTCCTCCCGCTTTGGGGCTTTTCATCCACAGCTAAGCTCCGATGGAAAAAAACTGTTTTACTCCAACTATACTTCAGATGGCTATACTCCCGGCACCCTTGATATGGAGGAAGCACTCTGGGAACCTTTGGAAGAGGTTCGCAATCATACGGAACAGATCGATTATAAGCAGACTCCGGAGGAGGTCCGGATCGATCAGCTTCCCTTTGATGAGGATAGCCTTGATTTTGATACGCAAAAGTATCGTAAGGGACTGCACCTCTTTAATTTTCACTCCTGGTTGCCGCTCTATTTTGATTACCTGAATCCGGAGCTTACACTGGATCCGGAACAGCTGCCGGTGAGTCTTGGATTTTCTTTGATTTCCCAGAACAAACTAAGCACGGCTGTGAGTCAGCTGGCCTATGAGTATAGCGACGGATATCATATGTTCCACTCCGGGATTAAGTTTAAGGGCAGATACCCGGTTTTTAATTTGTACTTTGATTATGGAGGGGAGCCCAATGTATTGCGTGTTGCTGAGGGTGATTCAATTATATCCCTGCCTCAGGACCTTGGTTTTACAGCTCAAAGCTATATACCCTTCCGGCTAAATACCGGGAAATTCCTGACCCTGATTCAACCGGGAATCGATTATTTTTATCGTCGGGATATTCAGTATAACGAGAACTCGCAAAGTTACGAGCAAGGAGCACACTACCTTTATTACAAGCTATATGCCACCTCCTTCCTCAGGAAGGGTATGAAAGAAATTCTGCCTCGC
Organism: Bacteroidota bacterium; assembly: GCA_030592605.1. Classification (GTDB taxonomy): domain Bacteria; phylum Bacteroidota; class Bacteroidia; order Bacteroidales. The sequence continues at coordinate 4,396 of JAUVIT010000103.1, read as the reverse complement.
TTTGGATTCACAGTAAACGGCGGGTATTATACCTCTCCTTTTGATAATCAGGTATTTGGTTCGGTGGCTATAGGGGGAATCACCAGCTATCTTCCGGGCCTCCTATTACATCAGACCCTCCGATTATCTGCATATTACCAGCAACAATTTCCTTTGGATATGTCTCGCCCGGCATTTATCAATCTTATGTCTATGCCCAGGGGATTGCAGCAGACTGTCTATGGAGAGATACTTAGCAAATATACTGCCGACTATGTATTCCCCATGCTCTATCCCGATCTTGAAATAGGATCACTACTTTACCTGAAACGAATCAGGGGTGCATTATGGACCGACTATCTGGTGGGGACCAATGTCATTATTCATGATCCGGAACCCCATTATGAAGACAGAAGCTATATGACCTGCGGACTTGATCTGGTGGCAGATATGAATATTTTCAGGATCACTTTTCCGCTTTCAGTGGGGGGAAGAATGAGCTATGAGCCTGAAACCGGCCGTATTGGTTTTGAGGGCATCTTCTCCATCGATATCGATTAGTTTCCCGAAGGAAATATCATATAGATAATGGAGATGTTATATTATCATCTTAATTTTGCAGCGCATGGATGACATATTTCAATATGGTTGGTCGGGGTTCAAAAAGTTCTTGAAAGAGAATAAAGTGGCCCTTCTCTATACACTGATCTTTCATTTGGTGGTTCTGATCATTTTTATTTTTGTAAAGGTGGAAGGTTTGAAGAATGACCGTGAGCTGGGGATCGAGCTTGAATTTGAGGAGAAGACCATTGAGCAGCTGCTTGCGGAGGAGGAAGTGGAGATTCCGGCCGAATGGCTTGAGGAGATTATGCGGCAACGAGAACTCTCAAGCAACAGGGCTGTAAACCTGAACGCCGAGGAAAAGCTCAATGAAGATATTTCTACCAGTGATTATGTAAAAGATCTTCTGGACCAGATTGAAGAGGCCAGGGACCAGGAGGATCGGGATAAGTTGGAGGAATTGCAATCGATTCTCGCTTCAGCCGATTACGTTCCACCCTCTTCAAATGAGGAAGAGGAGAGTACTGTTTATGCCGGTCCCACCACTATCACCTTTGAGTTCCTGGACTTACCTCGGAACAGGGGAAAGGTTGAGCTCACGGTCCCCGTTTACCGGTGTCAGGGATCCGGAGTTGTAAAAGTTGAGATAGCCGTTGCCCCCGATGGCCGTGTGAGAGAGGCCCGGGTTTTGGAACCCATTATTGGGGCCGACAGGGTTTGTTTTGCCGATGCGGCTCTCTCAGCGGCACAGTCTTCACAATTCAGGATAGAATTGAGTGCACCCGCTAAACACAGGGCTATTATTACCTACTCTTTTGTAGCCCAGTAGCCCAGAATCAGGGGGAGTCCCAGAGCTGCCTGCAAGCAGAGACCATTCCACCCAGATCCTGTTCCTGCATGCATTTGAAATGGCTTTTAGGACACTTTTGATATCCTATTTTTGAGCAGGGCCGGCAAGAGAGACCTGCTACTTCAAACTGAAGGGAGGAAGGATCGGCCCTGAAGGGAAACATACCAAAGCGGGGTACCGTATTGCCCCAGACGGAAATGATCTTTTTTTGAAAGGCTGCTCCGATATGCATTAATCCTGTGTCATGTGTGATGAGTACTCTGGCCTGTCTGACCAGCGATGCAGATTGATGAATGCTGTACGCACCACAGCCATTGAGGATATCCTTGCCCGGAATGGAGGAGACAAGATGTTCACCACGCTCCCGGTCCTCCGGTCCACCCAGGATTACCATAGGGTAGTCAAGTTTTTGACATAGTTCCACCATGGATTCAATGCTTAACTTTTTGGTCTCGTGCTGAGCTCCGATGGAGAGTCCCACGTAGCCCTTTCTGAAGGGTTCGGGCAGAGATTGGATGTCAATCTCACTTTTTTCAGGGATAAAATAATCGAGACCCCCGTCATCCTGTTTTTTAATAAATGAACGGATTGTATCAAGATTTCGATCGACTATATGCCGGTCGGGTAGCCGGTCAATTTTGAAGCTTACGTAGAGCCACTTACGCCAGTTCAGTTTATCAAGCGAGAAAGCGATACGTCTCAGTCCATATTTGATACGGGCCGAACGGACATTATGATGAAGGTCGATGACATAATCAATTCCTTCTTCCCTGAGCATAGCAATGCAGGCTTTTATATCACCATCAAATGAATGAATCCGGTCAACATATGGATTTGCCTCAAGCAGGGAAGCATAGGCCGATTTGGTGAGATAATGAATTTCAGCATCTTCCACCTGCTGCTTCAGATGACGAATCACAGGGGTAGTGAGTACAATGTCCCCGATAGAGCTGAAGCGGACAACCAGGAATTTAACCATTTACATAAGGTCCTTGAAGAAAAGAATCAGGGCAATCCAGTACTCGGTGTTATACTCATAATCTACTGAGAAAGATCCAGTACCGCGCTCCCCTTCACCCTGTTTGGGTTCAAAAAGGGAAACATAGTCCTTGTTTATACCTGAAGCCAGTTCTGAAACATAGGGGAACTCAGCTTTACTGGAGGTGATAAAAACTGGTTTTTCCAAAGGGGAGATGGTGTCCTGAATCTTGATTTCAGGCATGAAGTATTCCCCCGGACTCACCGCCACAACAGCCCTTATATTACTATTCGAAAGTGCAATTTTCAGGCTGAGTGAGCCGTTGGCACCACTTCCAAACAGCACCATGGGAAGGTTTGATTTCTCGTCCACATACTGGATGGCTGCCAACATATCCTGTTCGATTTCGTCGACGCCAGCCTCCAGACGCTTCTCGCGAAGTTGCTTGGCTGTTTCATTGGAGACATAATTATACTCTCCACCGTTTCGAAGGTCAACGGCCAGACAATTGTAATCCAGTTTATTGAGCCTGCGGGCAATGGTGCTAAATTCACCTCTGCTGGAACCCTGTTCGTGGAAGAGCAATACATAGGGTTTGAAGGGATCAATGATATATTCGTCTGCGGTGATCTCAAGACCATCGACAGCTGTGAATGTAATTGTCTTTACACGTATAGCACTGAAGGAGCTGAAAACAAGAGTCAAAAATAAAATGCATGCAAAAGAGACTAGCCATATAGCTTTACTCCTCAGACCACTATGTTTTTGCTGTTTCTGCAAGAACTATGATTTTATTATTTTTTGCTTCAATAACGCCACCATCCACTTCAAAAAATGTGGTACCCCCCTTGACATCTACAATTTTAATTCTGCCTTGTTCAAGGGTAGAGATAATGGGAGCATGGTTCCTGAGGATCTCAAAAGACCCCTTGGAGCCGGGTACCTGGACCAGGTCCACCTCTCCCGAGTATAATTTTTTATCCGGTGCAATAATCTCAAGCAACATACCGCATTAAGCTTTAGTTTCGGCCAGCATTTTCTTCCCCTTCTCAATGGCCTCATCAATGTTTCCCACCAGGTTGAAAGCAGCTTCGGGGTATTCATCCACTTCTCCATCCATGATCATATTGAATCCCTTGATGGAATCTTCAATATTCACAAATACGCCTGGAATACCGGTAAACTGTTCTGCCACATGGAAAGGCTGTGAAAGGAACCTGGCAACCCTCCTGGCTCTGTGTACCACTTGCTTATCCTCTTCAGAGAGCTCATCCATACCGAGGATGGCAATAATATCCTGCAATTCGTTGTAACGCTGCAGCAATTCTTTGATTCGTTGTGCAGTGTTGTAATGTTCATCACCCACAATTTCTGCCTTCAGAATCCTGGAAGTTGAATCCAGTGGATCAACAGCCGGATAGATACCCAATGATGCAATCTTCCTACTTAATACGGTCTGTGCATCCAGGTGGGCAAAGGTGGTGGCAGGAGCCGGGTCGGTCAGGTCATCAGCAGGCACATAGATGGCCTGGATGGAAGTAATGGAGCCCCGCTTGGTTGAGGTGATTCGTTCCTGCATAAAACCCATCTCAGTGGCAAGAGTGGGCTGGTATCCCACGGCAGATGGCATACGTCCCAGGAGGGCAGATACCTCAGAGCCAGCCTGGGTAAAACGGAAAATATTATCTACCAGGAAGAGGATATCCTTACCACCGGTCTCCTCATCTCCATCGCGGAAGGATTCAGCTACTGTCAGTCCGGACAGGGCTACAGTTGCACGTGCTCCGGGAGGTTCGTTCATCTGGCCAAAAACCAGTGTGGCCTGAGATTTCTCCAGCTCCACATGATCAATCTTATCCAGGTCCCATGACCCTTCCTCCATGCTCTTCTCGAATTCTTTACCGTATTTGATTACACCTGATTCAATCATTTCACGAAGCAGGTCATTTCCTTCCCTGGTTCTTTCACCTACCCCTGCAAAAACGGAGGTGCCTTCATATTTCTTGACAATGTTATTGATCAGTTCC
>JAUVIT010000007.1 GCA_030592605.1 Bacteroidota bacterium | reverse complement strand
GTGTAAGCAGGTTATAAAAACAAGATTGGGAATCATTAAAATATTGTATATTTAGCAAACTAAAGAAGAAATTATCATGGCTGAGAAGAACAGATATACAGATGCGGAGCTGGTGGAGTTCAAGGAGCTCATCCAGCAGAAACTTGATAAGGCCAGGGAAGACTACGAAATATTGAAATCTGCTATTACCCAGAGCGAAAGTAACGATACTCAAGATACTTCACCCACCTTCAAAGTGCTGGAGGAAGGAGCAGCAACCTTAAGCAAAGAGGAAGCTGGAAGGCTGGCTACCCGGCAGGCAAAATTTATCCAGCATTTGCAGGGAGCACAGGTGCGGATCGAAAACAAAACGTATGGAATTTGCAGGGAGACCGGTAAGTTGATTTCCAAAGAGCGCCTGCGTGCAGTCCCTCATGCCACGCTCTCCATTGAAGCAAAATCGAGGCAATAATTGATTGCAATCCTAGCTTAAAAACAATGTCCATCACCAGGAAATCCATACTGATTATCCTGCTGATTCTTGTGGCCGATCAGACCTTGAAGATTCTGATCAAAACCCACATGACTCTCTATCAGCAGATTCCTTTCTTCGGGAACTGGGGCATACTACATTTCGTGGAGAACAATGGAATGGCCTTTGGACTGGCCCTGCCCGGAAGCCTCGGGAAGATCCTGCTTACCTCCTTTCGGATACTGGCCATTATTGCAATCGGCTTGTATTTGCGACATCTGATCCGTCTTAAAGCACATACTGGTTTGATTATTTCTCTGTCCATGATTATGGCCGGAGCCTTTGGAAATATTATTGATTCTGTTTTCTACGGATTAATTTTCACTAGCAGCAGTCCGGTACAGACTGCTGCCATGTTCCCCGAAGGTGGCGGTGGCGGGTATGCTGCACTGATGCAGGGCAAGGTGGTTGATATGTTTTATTTTCCCCTTATCAAGGGCAACTACCCTGAGTGGTTTCGTGGAGGTTCCAGTTTTATCTTTTTCCGGCCTGTCTTTAATATTGCCGATTCGAGCATCTCCGTGGCCGTAGCCATTATCCTGTTTAATCAGAGAAGGTTCTTCAGGCATGTGGAAAGCAAACCCGAGACTACTTGATTGCGACCGATGCAAACACCTCTGCTGAACCGGCTCCACAACTTATAATCGTTTTCATTCCAAGATCAACTGGTGCTGAGGTCCTGGTAACCCTTTCTTTCTGCAGATGATAGATATTCCCAGAGGTGGGATTTGGACCCGTGGGGACAAATACGGATATAATATCTCCCTGGTCATCGGTGATAAATCCAGTCATCAATGCCCCCGTATTAAAGATATCCACCAGCACCACCTCTTTAAAAAAGGAACGGTTTTTCCCGAAAAACTGCTGCACTGTCTCTTTGGCCAGTTTGTATCCGGGAATTTTCAGAAGATAGCGATCCTCTGCCCTGTTCAGGAACCTGAAGTATCTGGTGCGGATGATTAATCCGATGATAAAAAAGAAGAGCAATATAGCAATAAAGGAAAGCAGGTAGATGGCAAATTTAAAGTAAGGATTGGGATCCGGATCCTGCAAAATCGTATCCACTAAGGGGGTAAGGGTGCGGCCAATCAGATTGATCACCCATCTGAATAACAGGACAATCAATGTTAATGGGGCAAGAGCTACCATACCCCCGATCAGGGTGGTGCGAAGAAATTTCCGAAAACGCTTGAAGATATTTATTTGCATGATGCGAAAGTGTTATATTCAATACAAAATTAGCAGAGATATGAGAACCCTAGCCATTGTTTTGATGATATTACTTTTGTGTCCCGTATTAAAAGCCCAGGAAGAAGTTCCTGACTTACCTTTTCAATATGTGGGCCATCGGGGAGCCTCCTACCTGGCTCCTGAGAATACCCTGGCCTCTATCAAGCTCGCCTGGGAACTTGGGGCCGAAGGTGCTGAATGCGATGTGATGCTGACTTCAGATCAGCGGGTGGTGCTGTTCCATGATAAAAACACCAAAAAGCTGACCGGTGCAAACTTTACTGTCAGCGAGGCCACCTGGGAAGAGCTGAAGCCTCTTGTGCTTATTCCCCGGGAAACCAATCGTCCTGAATATACCCATGAAACCATTCCCTTGCTGGAAGTTGTGCTGGCCATCATTCCCGGGGATCGTATGCTGGTGATAGAGATTAAAACCGGACCTGAAATCCTTCCCCACCTTCAAAAAGTAATCACAGAGCACTGGAAGAGCGGGAAGATCAGTTTTATTGCATTCGATTTTGAAACCATCAAACAGGCCAAGGCACTTTACCCTGAGGTTCCCTGCTACTATCTGTCCTCCTTTAAGTCAGATCTAAGCAAGCATTTTGACGCCATATTGGAAAGCAAGCTCGACGGGGTAGATCTGAGACATCCCATGATCGATGGGGATCTGATGGAAAAATGTCATGCATCGGGCTTGGATGTTTGGTGCTGGACCGTCAATGATCCGGAAACAGCGAAAAAGATGAAAGAGCTTGGGGTAAGTGCCATCACCACGGATCGGCCGGCCTGGTTAAAAAACAGTTTAAAGTCAAAAAAATTAAAATAAAGCATTACGAGATTTGTTTACTTTGTGATTTATTAATAATCTAAACGAAAATGAAAAATATATTACTCCTTTTACTGGTCTCTTTAACGCTGGCCTGCACTGCATCTGAAAACACTCCACCTGAACCTGACAAGCCTACCAAGATCATATTTTTGATTGGCGATGGTATGGGACTCTCGGCAGTCTCCACTGGATTCTATTTTGGCGACCAGCCATCTGTTTTTAACCGCTTTCATGAGATTGGATTACAGCAAACCTCTTCGGCCTCTCACAAGATAACTGATTCAGCTGCCAGTGGTACTGCCCTGGCTACCGGAACACTTACGTACAATGGTGCCATCGGTGTGGATACAGCCAAAGTCAGCCTTCAGAATATTGCTGAACTGGTGGCCTCCATGGGTTGGAGCACCGGTGTGGTGGCAACTTCCACCATTTCACATGCCACGCCCGCATCTTTCTATGCCCATGTGGAACAACGCAGTATGGAAGAGGAGATCGCCGTCCAGATGCTCGACTCAGAGATCGATTTTTTTGCAGGAGGGGGACGCGCCAAATTTAATGAGCGTGCAGACAGTACGGATATTTTGTTGCTGGCTGCCGAAAAAGGTTTTACCATTGATACCACCAGCCTCCCGGCTCCAGGTTCGCTGAATGGTGATCAGAAGTATGGTTTTTTGCCTCAGGCCGGATCCATGCCTTCCAGGAGAGATGGAAGGGGTGATTTCCTTCCGGATGCAACTGTCCTGGCCATTAGTCACCTTTCCCAGGATCAGGAGGGTTTTTTCCTGATGGTAGAAGGTTCCCAGATTGACTGGGCCGGTCACGCCAACGACGCGAAATACCTGGTTGGCGAGATGTTGGATTTTGAAAAAGTCATTGCAGCTGCCCTGGATTTTGCCGAAAAGGATGGAAATACCCTGGTGGTGGTCACTGCCGATCATGAAACTGGCGGTTATGCCCTGGGGCCCGAAGTTCCAAAAGAAGGACAAGAAGGCTATTCAGACTATACTGTAATTGAACCCGTGTTTGCCACGGGCCAGCATACTGCCACTCTGATTCCCGTATTTGCCTTTGGCCCGGGGGCCGAGAATTTTAAAGGAATTTACAAGAACACTGAAATCAACCACAAAATGGTGGCCCTGTTGAAGGGTGAATAGGAACAAGCTCAGTTTATTTAATCAGCAAGACTTGCTACCTCTTCAGGATTCCGTTGAAGAGAACGCGGATCAGATCTTCCATCAGTTCTCCACGGTCGGTTTTATGCGCCTCGTCCAGCAAGAGAGGTAGTTCCAGCCCCTTCATCATGGTGGAGATGGCGATGGCTCCTATTTTTGAACTGCTCAGCTGAAAGACTCCCTGTTCCATTCCGTCTTCCAGAATTTTGCTGACCAGCTCTTGCTCCTCAGCTTCAAAATTGCGTCTGATCTCCAGGATAAAACCCATATAAGACAGGGTCTCTTCATTTAGTGCCGCATAGAAATTCTCAAGGGTTCTGACATGATGAAGCCTGAAGAGCATATATGCTTTGAGCCGCTCAGGGGGAGAATTGTTTTTGCTAATGATCCTGCTGAGCTGTTCTTTCAGCATGGTGGCTTCAAACTCTACAACTGCACGGAAAATCTGTTCTTTACTTTTGAAATAGTAATAAATGGAACTCTTCCCCATTTGTGAGGCGCTGGCGATCTCCTCCATGGTGGTCTTTCTGAAACCATACCTGGTGAAGATTCTGCGGGCGATGCCCACAATATGTGCTCTGACCTCCTCTTTGATAACGACCATTTGTCAAAGGAATAGTTCGCATTGCAAATTTAAGCCTCCTCATCCAATTCTACAAGTCTGTAATCGAGTTGCCTGCGGGAAAGGTTGGCGTTCATCACCTCAATTTTTACCTCATCGCCTATTTCAAATTTCTTTCCCGATTGCTTGCCCACAATCATATACTCCTCCTCGTTAAACTCATAAAAATCATCCACAATGCTCTTGATGGAGACCATCCCCTCGCACTTATTTTCCACAATCTCAACATATATCCCCCAATCTGTAAGGCCCGAAACCACTCCGTCGAAGATTTTCCCCACCTTATCCTGCATGAACTCTACCTGTTTGTATTTGGTAGAGGCTCTTTCTGCCTCTACGGCCCGTCGTTCCATCTCAGATGCATGCTGACAGCGCTTTTCATAGGTTTCGGCATTCTTGGATTCACCCTGTGCCAGGTAGTGAGCCAGCAAGCGATGCACCATCAGATCAGGATATCGCCTGATGGGCGAAGTAAAATGGGCATAATCCTTAAATGCCAGACCATAGTGGCCTACGTTCTGGGTGGAATACCGTGCCTTGGCCATGGAGCGCAGTGCCATCATTTCCACCACATTTTGCTCCTTTTTCCCCTGTACCTGGTCCAGTACACTGTTCAGTGCGTTTGAGAGACGGCGGCCCGATTGCTGGGGATTCATTGTATGCCCAAACTTGCTGATAAACCTGGTAAAGGACTCCATCTTTTCGGGGTCTGGCTGATCGTGGATGCGGTAAACAAATGTTTTTCCTACCTTTTTCTTTCCCTTGGGTTCAGCCGGACTCACCTCCTTCTCATACTTCCCACCTCTGCTGGCATAGGCAGCCACCTTTTTATTGGCCAGTAACATAAACTCCTCAATAAGCCAGTTGGCCTCTTTCTGTACCTTGAAGTAGACCCCGGTGGGGGTGCCGTCTTCAGCCAGGTGGAACTTGACCTCCTCCCGTTCGAAATTCACCGAGCCATTTTGAAATCTCTTATCCTTCAAAACTTTAGAAATCTCATAGAGTTTCAGCACCTCCGCCTTCAAATCCCCTTCGCCCGTTTCAATAATCTTCTGCGCCTCCTCATAACTAAAGCGCCTGGCCGAATGGATTACTGTGCGTCCAAACCACTCATCCAAAACCTCCCCTTGCTCATTCATTTTAAAGACAGCCGAAAAGGTGAGCTTATCTTCATTGGGACGAAGTGAACATACCCCATTGGAAAGTTTCTCGGGAAGCATGGGAACTACCCGGTCGACCAGGTATACGGATGTTGCCCGGTCATAGGCTTCATTATCGAGAATGGTTTTGGTTCTCACATAGTGCGAAACATCGGCAATATGTATTCCCACCTCCCACAAACCACCTTCCAGGGACTGCAGCGAAAGGGCATCGTCAAAATCTTTTGCGTCGGCCGGATCAATGGTAAAAGTGGGCACTTTCCTGAAGTCTCTTCTGCTTTTAATTTCCGCAGCTGTGATTCCATCTGGAATCTTTTCTGCATATGCCTCCACCTCTGGGGAAAACTTGATGGGTAGCTCAAACTCGGCCAGGATGGAGTGCATCTCTGTATCATTCTCTCCGGGATAGCCCAGGATATCCACGATTTCTCCGAATGGATTTTTTACTTTTTCGGGCCAATCGATAATGCGGGCAATGGCTTTCTGTCCATGCTCCACTCCCTTTAGCTTTTCAAGAGGAATAAAGATATCAAAGGGCATTTTACGGCTATCGGGAAGCAGGAAGGCATAGTTGCGGGAGATCTCCACCGTCCCCACAAAAGTGTCCCGCTTGCGTTCCAGTATTTCCACCACCTCGCCCTCGGACCGGCTGCGCTGTTTGCGGGCTGGGTAGACAATTACTTTCACCAGGTCGCCATCCAGGGCTGTCTTCAGGTTGTTCCTGGCAATAAAGACGTCATCATCCGAACCCTCCGACACCAGGAATGCATATCCGTGCTGGGTCATATCGAGGGTTCCGGTCATATATCCAGCCCTGCTCAAAAGGCGGTATTTCCCTGGCCCCAGTTGCTCCAGCTGCTTCTTTTCCACCAGTTCGTCCAGAGTCCTGTTCACAATGGCCCTGCGCTGTTTATCGGTAATAAAAAGAAGTTTCGAAATCTGCTTATAATTATATATCTGCTTGGGGTTTCTTCCAAATACCCCCATGATCAATGCCTTGGCCTGTTCTCGTGAGAATTTATCCTTACCCGGCCTTTTACTCTTTCCCATAATATCGCCATTTCCAATACGAGTTAAATTTACTAATTTTGTTTCCATCATTCAGCTTATCAGTCAATAGTTATGACCAACAATTTATTTGTTTACAATACCCTGACCAGGAAGAAAGAGCGCTTTGAACCCATCAATCCCCCCTTTGTTGGTCTCTATGCCTGTGGTCCCACCGTTTATGGTGATGCCCACCTGGGTCATGCTCGTCAGGCCATCACTTTTGATGTGCTGTACAGATATCTCCTTTACCTTGATTATAAGGTGAGATATGTGCGTAATATTACGGATGTGGGGCACCTGGAAGATGATGCAGATGAAGGAGAGGATAAGGTTCTGAAGAAAGCGAGGCTCGAATCCCTGGAGCCCATGGAGGTGGTACAGCACTATATGAATCGCTACCGACTGAACATGGATTCCCTCAATGTCTTGCATCCCAGTATTGAGCCCAGGGCCAGCGGACATATCATTGAGCAGCAGGAACTGATTGGAAAGATCATGGAGGCAGGATACGCCTACGAGGTAAACGGTTCTGTATACTTCGATGTAAATGCATACAACGCCAGGCATTCTTATGGTCAGCTTTCGGGCAGGAAGGTTGAGGATCTACTATCCAATACCAGAAGCCTGGACGGACAATCGGAAAAGAGAAATCCGCTGGACTTCTCCCTGTGGAAAAAGGCCGATCCTGCCCATATCATGCGCTGGCCTTCCAAATGGAGCGATGGTTATCCTGGCTGGCACCTGGAATGCTCGGCCATGAGCACCAAGTATCTGGGCCTGCAGTTTGATATCCATGGAGGAGGTCTGGACCTGCTCTTTCCGCACCACGAGTGTGAAATTGCACAGAATGTAGCGGGTTATGGCAAGCCCTCCGTACGATACTGGATGCATAATAATATGATCACTATTAACGGTCAGAAAATGGGCCGTTCACTGGGGAACTTTATCACCCTGGATGAGCTCTTTGCAGGAGATCACCCGGTGCTGGAACAAGCCTACGGACCCATGGTTATCCGTTTCTTTATTCTGCAGGCACACTACCGCAGCACACTTGATTTTTCCAACGAAGCGCTGCAGGCCTCCGAAAAAGGATTAAACCGGCTATTGAGTGCTGTGACAAAACTGGCCGATATTAAAGCATCAGGCAGTAGTTCTATGGATGTTGATGCCCTGGCAGACCGTTGTATCAAAGCCATGGAGGATGATATGAATACTGCCATGCTGGTGGGGCATCTCTTAAGCGGTATTACACAGATCAACAAGCTGGCCGAAGGAAAGGAAACAATTTCTGCAGAAGATCTGGAAAAGCTGACTAAGCTCTACCACTCCTGGGTCTTCTCCGTATTGGGTTTGGAATTGCCGGAGGCTTCCGGGAAAGGAACCGAGATTACAGGCAACCTGATTGAGATGATCCTGCAATTAAGAAGCGCTGCCAAATCCAGTCGCGACTTTGAAACTGCAGACCGTATCCGGAACGAGCTTACTGATCTGGGTATCAACATAAAAGACCGGAAAGACGGGGCCGACTGGGAAATTTCTTAGTGGTATGGAACTCTACCGCTCACATCCCATTATCATTAACTCTCTCCATCTTGGGGGCGACAATCCTGTCAGGATTCAATCCATGACCAGCACCGACACCAATGATGTACAAGCATCAGTAGATCAGTGTGTTCGGATGATAGAGGCCGGGGCAGAGCTGGTCAGGCTTACCACCCAGGGAAAGCGTGAAGTGGAAAATCTGGGAAAAATACGGGGAAAATTGCATGAGAAAGGATACCGGGTACCGGTGGTGGCTGATATCCATTTTAAACCCGGATTGGCCCTGGAGGCTGCCGGCTTATGCGACAAGATCAGAATTAATCCGGGAAATTATCTGAAGGGCGGGACGGTAGATGTTCTGCTGCCGGCCTTGCTCAAAAAATGCCGGGAAGAGGGAACTGCTATTCGCATAGGTGTAAACCATGGTTCACTGGACGAATCCATTCTAAACCAATATGGAGATACTCCTGCAGGGATGGTGGAATCGGCCATGACCTTCTTACGTATCTGTAAAACCGAATCCTTTGAAAAGGTGGTTGTATCCATGAAATCCAGCAATCCAAGAGTAATGGTGCAATCTGTGCGCCTGCTGACACATCAGATGAAGCTGGAGGATATGGCCTACCCGCTTCACTTGGGTGTTACCGAAGCGGGCGATGGTCCTGAAGGACGAATAAAATCTGTAGTTGGGATGGCCCCTCTGCTTCTGGAAGCCATGGGTGATACCATTCGGGTTTCTCTTACAGAGCCTCCTGAAATCGAGTTGCCCGTAGCTGCACAGATTATATCTCTTTTTCCAAAACCAAAGGCATTGCCCTATCACCCCTTTAAGGGACTGGCCTGGGATCCTTTCAGTTTTTCCAGAAGAAAATCGCTTTCTGTTTCAGGATTGGGAAAGGGGGGCAGGGTAAAAATTATTTCCTCAGAACCTCCCGATCCGACTGTGGATCTGAAACCCGCTACTCTGAATGGCTTAATTGTTCAATACGATGCATGGGTGAAGGAGCCACAAGCATTGGAGTCGGGCGAAAAAACATTACTTGTTGAAAAGGGTACAAACAGCATCCAGGAGGTTAAAGCCAGGTTGAATCATTTTTGTGCTGCCAATGCGAATGCACCCATCCTTTTCAAAACCTCTTCAGACACCTTAGATCCCGATCAATTTCAGATTCAACTGGCCGGCGAGCTGGGCGCATTACTGGTTGATGGCATGTTGGATGGTATATGGGTGGAGAATCCACATTTGACTCAATCGCTGATCAATGAAACCATTCTCAACATCCTGCAGGCAGCAGGTGCACGAATCACAAAAACGGAATATATTGCATGTCCCTCCTGCGGACGCACCCATTTTGATATCCTTACCAGATTGAAGGAGATCCGTAGTGCCACCTCTCATCTTACCACACTAAAGATCGGGGTGATGGGCTGTATCGTCAATGGTCCCGGGGAAATGGCCGATGCTGACTATGGTTACGTGGGAGCCGGGCAGGGCAGGGTAAGTATCTATAAGGGCAGGGAGGCAAGGATTAGAAACATCCCCGAAAAAGAGGCCCTGGAAGCTTTGATCAAGCTGGTTAAAAGTGAGGGAGACTGGATCGATCCCTGATCCCGTTCAAAGTTTTACCACCTGGCAAAAGGAGTCTCCAGCTGGAAGAAAAAGCCATGCTCTCCATAGCGATTGATAGCATAATAGATGCTCAAAACTTTGTCATAATAAGTGATCATGTCAATCCCGGCCCCGGCGGAAAACTGCCAGGTATTCACCATGGTGTTGGTTGGATTGGGAAAATCGTTGTTTACATAGCCAAAATCAGCAAACAGATTGACATAAACAGCATAATGTATCTTGTTGAACTGCTCCATCCCAATGAAGGGGATGGTATAGCTATTTGGCTTCACCACCTGCACCTTCAAATTATACATTGATATCACATAATCTGATCCATCAATCACATAGGGTTCATAGCCACGTAGATTCTCATTGTAGCCCAGACCCTTATTCAGAAAGTGGGGCAAGACCTTCTCGGTGGAGAACCTCGCTTTTGTAGCATTATAAAAATAGAGCCGATTCACAATTTTCTGATGATACATCAGGATGCCGGTCAATCGAAAGGTCGGAGAATCAAAATCAGGAATTAGGCCCAGACCATATTGTTCGGCTTTGAACCTCACATTATATCCCTCCAGGGGATACACCCTGGAGTCACGAACATCATAATTGAACTGGTAGGTAAGCAGGAAAAAGTTTTGCCTGGTAGAGCCGCCACCCAGATAGTTGCTATTCACAATGGCCACAGAATCCGATACCTGGTAGTCATAATAGTCCAATCTGAGAAAGTGTGAAGCATAATACTTTCTCCTGTATGTATATTTAAAAGAAGTGTTCAGCCGGACCTGTGCCGGAATGTCCAGGGGTTCGTATTCCACTGGCTGGTTATTTTGCGTAGAAATATACACTTCGTTCTGTTGATTGACATTGAAACCGGCCGAAATCCCATGGCGTTGATTTTTGCCCAGATTGGGTTTGGAATAGGCTAAAGCATATTCTTTTACATACCCCAGTCTGATTTTTGCTGTAAGCAGTTCGTTTCTTCCCCTAAAATTATTCCATTTCAACCAGGCCCCATAGTTAATCTTATCCCAATCTCTGTTTTCAAGAAAGGTGCTGAAATTCCTGTCAGCATATTCCAGTATGGGAATGGGCCAGATATACCAACGCTCTGTAACTTCAACAGTCACATCGATCACGTTGTCTCCCAGGTGCTTAACATTAAGAAAAACAAAATTGAAAATAGACAGGTTCAGCAGATTTTCCCTGCTCCTTTGCAGTGAGGGTATCAGCTGCATTTTAAACACAGTATCGCCGGGTGAAAAAATCAATTCTCTCAGTATCACAGATTCATGGGTAATCTTGTTGCCGCTGATCAGAATGTCGTGAATGACCAGCTTGTCGTCGGAAATCACCAGAGAATCCTGCGATACTGCCTCTGTTACATGACACAGCAGAAAACAAACTACTAAAAATTTTATTGCCTTTGCCATTTGTACCATGCTCAAGGGATGCAAGGTAATAAATAATTTAAACGTACTTTTGTAGATAAAATGGGCCTTATGAGAACATTATTCATGTTTTTTATACTTTGCTTTTCCTTCCAAAGCATTAACGCACAGAGCTATATTCTACCCGCCAAAATTCCTTTCAAAACGCTGGATATTCAAGGCAACATCCACCTGGAACTGGTATTCTCCGATAAAACTCAGTTAGAATTCGTGGGAGACACCGTTCCTGAGCAGCTGAAGATCCAATGGAGTGATGGCATACTTAGTCTGAAAGTCAATACGGAACTAAAGAAAACTCCTGCCATCCAGGTCAAACTACACCTGGAAAGTTTATCTGGTCTTGAAATCACACGGGGTGCAGTTGTTCAATCGGCCGATACTCTGCTTACTTCCATACTTACCTTGAGGACCGATACCGGAGGAAAGGCCGAGTTTGCCATTGAAGCTGATTCGCTTAGCGCCAGGTTAAATCAAGGAAGTGATATCATCTTACGCGGGTCCACCCGTAGCCAGTCGATTCATGCCAACACCGTGGGAAATTATCTGGCTTATGAGCTGGAAGCTAAAAAAACCTGGGTCAAAGCTGGTACGGGTGCACAGGTAAAGGTTAACACTTCAGACTATCTAAATGCCACCTCAACAAGCGGTGCTTTTGTGGGTTATATGGGTATGCCTGATCACACTACCTTTAAAAAGAACACGGGTGGAAAAATCACTCAAGAGAATCAATAAGTAACTGAGCCAGATTCATATCGGTAGGGGTAGTAATCTTAATGTTTTCCCGGTTGCCCTCCACAAGTGTGGGCGCTCCATAAACCGTCTCATAGACGGAGGCATCATCAGTAAATATATTAGTATATGGCTGTTGATATGCCTGTTTGATCCGTTCTGATCTAAATGCCTGCGGAGCTTGTACCCGTTTCAAGCTGGAGCGAACCATGTGCGAAGAGCCTCCCTGCCGATCCAGCTTCCGCACCGATTCGTCCATCTCTATTACAGGTATTCCGCTTCCTTTACGAAGAGCTGCATCGTAACAACGGGTCAGGGTATCCTGACTTACCAGGGGTCTGACGGCATCGTGAATTCCAACCAGGGATGCCTGATCGACATGAGTCAATCCGTTTTTTACAGATTCGTAACGGCTTGCTCCCCCCAGAGCCAGAGTAAGCCCCCTGGCTATCTCATATGATGCTGCCATCCGGTCCCACAATTCTCTGTGTGCGGGGGCCAGCACCACCACAACTTTCATTTCCGGATCGAAGCTTAGAAATCTTTCAAGGGTATGAATAAGTATGGGCTTATCCTGGAGCTCAAGATATTGTTTTGGAAGCTCCCCGCCCATTCTGCTACCCGATCCGGCCGCCACTATAATGACTGCCTTTCTCATCTGAAATAGCTGTCAATAAATTCCATAATTGTGGTCCTGTCCAGCGGTTTGGTAACAAAATGATTGCATCCGGCCCGGAGGCTCTCCTCCTTTTCCTCTGCCATCACAAACGCTGTTTGTGCGATAATAGGAACCGAACTATTAAATTTCCTGATAAGCCTGGCCGCATCAATGCCGCTCAATTCGGGCATTTTGATATCCATCAAAATGGCATCCGGAACGAGCTTTTTTGCCAGACTAACCA
This sequence comes from Bacteroidota bacterium, assembly GCA_030592605.1. Taxonomy (GTDB): domain Bacteria; phylum Bacteroidota; class Bacteroidia; order Bacteroidales. Next base: position 1,870 of record JAUVIT010000007.1, on the reverse strand, counting down.
CTTCACGTCCGTTCCTTGCCCTGTGGATTGTGGCTCCGGTCTGCCTTAACATTTCTCTAACAAAGAGCCAGTTTAACTCCTCATCCTCCGCTACCAGGATATGCTTATTACTCCAGTTATATGTTTTATTGGATATCAGAATCCTGGATTCCTCTACAGGCTCTTTAAGCACCAGAGGAAGGGTAAAATAAAATGTGCTTCCTTTACCCATGTCAGATTCCACCCACATCTCACCTCCCATCAGATCTACCAGGCTCTTGGATATGGGTAATCCAAGTCCGGTCCCCGAGGGTTGAAGTGAGCGCTCCTGGTTCACCTGTCCAAACCTGTCAAAAATTATTTTTTTCTTGTTATTGGGGATCCCAATACCGCTATCGCTTACAAAGAACTCCACATGCCGCTTATTCTTCAGCTTATAACCAAAGGTTATGTGTCCTTCTTTTGTAAACTTGATGGCATTGCCGATGAGGTTGTTGAAGATCTGGCTCAACCTGAAATCATCCGTCACAATGGTAAAATCGTTCGAATCATTCCCCTTCCTCAGCTTGAAGTCTACCAGCTTCTGCCCGGGAGCATCGCCCCTGATGCGGTGAAAAAATGAGGAATAAATCTCGTCGAGTATTTCATTGATTCGGACCGGTTTGTTTGAAATTTTAAGTTGTCCCGATTCGATCTTTGAAATATCAATAATATCATCAATGATGTTCAACAATTGATTGGAAGAGTGATCGATATGCTTCAGGAAGAGATCTTTTTTATCTTCAGGCAGCCCAGGATCCCTCAGCAGGTTGGCAAAGCCAATAATGCCATTCATAGGGGTCCTGATTTCGTGCGACATGTTGGCTAAAAAGGAAGTCTTCAATCGGTCCGACTCTTCTGCCCTGTCCCTTGCCTCCTTCAGCTCATTTTCAATTCGCATCAAGTCCGAAACATCCTTAAAGATCCCCATGATCATGGTGATCACTCCCCTTTCATCCCTGATGGGAATCTTATTCTTCTCCATCCAGAATCCCTCAACTCCATCATCTTCGAAATAGATGATTTTGTTGACTATAGGATCTCCTGTTTCCAGGATGGTGCGATCTTCTTCTATCATTTTCCGGGCCACCCGCTTGGTAAAAAACACTTTATTGGTTTTGCCTGCGGCCTCTTCTGATCCGGAAACCCTGAGTAGTTTTGCCATCATCCTGTTCACCCGGATATAGCGGTGGTGCCTGTCTGTAAAAAATATACAGAAAGGCATGGTCTCCAGGAGGACTTCCAGTGTCTCTCTCTCCCGGTGTAGAGCCTGCAAAGAGTCAGTAAGATTGGTAACATCCTCCCGATATCCACCTGTTCCCGAAATCTCTCCTTGCTCATCTCTAACCGGGAAATGAACGGTTTTAATGATCCTCTTCTCTTTTGAGTAAGTAAGTTCGCTGATTTTCCCGGTAAGATGGACTTCGCGCTCCCCCTCCTCCATTTGCCGGGCTTCCGCCCGGTCAAATACTTCGCTGTCGCTCCTGCCAATGACTTGAGAAAGCTCTTTTCCCATCGTAGCCAAAAACACTTCATTCACCCGGATAAACTTACCATTCTCATCCTTAAACCAGGTGGCAAAAGGCAGAGATTCCAACAGCGCTTTTAACTGTGAACCTGTGCTATCGTCTGTATGTTCTATGTGCTTGGCTATTACCTATCCTCCAATAGTGCTGAATCCTGCCGGTATCTGTTTCTCTCTTGGTGTGATACTCAGCAGAGGTACTGTGGCTGTTTTAAGCATTTGCTGCGCATAACTACCGAGAAAAACATTCCATTTATCAATGGCGCTGGACATGATGGCAATCAGATCTGCATCTACCGCCTCTGTATAGTTACAGGTTAGATTTGG
>JAUVIT010000017.1 GCA_030592605.1 Bacteroidota bacterium | reverse complement strand
TCCGCCATCGAAAATAACGATAAGATAGGTGTAATCATGTTCAGTGATCGCATTGAAAAGTTCATTCCACCCCAGAAGGGACGGAAACATATCCTTAGAATTATCAGAGAATTGCTGAACTGCAATCCTCAGAGTCGGGGTACCGATATATCGGAAAGCCTGAGGTTCTTAACCAATGCCATTAAAAAAAGGTGTACTGCTTTTCTTATATCCGATTTCAGGGATAAGGGATATGCACGTTCTCTTCAGATCGCTAACAACAAGCACGATGTTGCAGCACTTCATGTGTACGACAGGCGTGAAACTTCGCTGCCTGCCGTAGGTCTTTTACGGGTACTTGATGCTGAAACTGGAAGGGAACGCTGGATAGATACCTCAAGAAACCGGATCAGAGAGAATTATGCTATGAAATGGGAGAGTCATATGGAGATCATGAAGGAGATCTTTTCAAGGGCCGGGGTTGACAGTGTGTCGCTCCGGACCGGAGAAGATTATGTCAAACCACTTATCAGGCTTTTCAAGCAACGCTAATATGCGCAGCAAGGTAATCATACGGGTAATTAAGGGGCTGTTTCTAACGGGTCTGTTTCTTTTACAGGCAATGCCGGTAAAGGGGCAGCTGATCCGTGTGGAATCGATGCTAAGCAGCGACTCTCTGATGATTGGCGAGCAAATTACCTACACACTTCGGGTCGACGCAGCCAGTGAACTTGAGCTTAGACTACCGCTTATTCAAGATACTCTGAGTAGCTCTCTTGAGGTGATCTCCCCCTTTTCCTCAGATACCATTGCTTTAGAGGGTAGAACGGTTATAGAACAAGCCTATATCATTACTGGATTCGAATCAGGATCTCAAATTGTACCCTCGCAGGAGGTAGTCTACATGAGAGGGGTCTTAATTGATACAGCAAGAAGCATGCCTTTGATTATCAATGTGTATGATCCGCTTGTGGATACCACCCAGAAAATAAAACCAATAAAGCCCCCCGTCAATACTCCGGTATCTTTTAAAGAAGTGCTTCCCTGGGCAGCTGCTGGATTGGGAGGCTTACTACTTGTGGGTGCGGCGTTCTGGATGATCAGGAGGTATCTGAAACGTAAGAGTGATCCGGAGGGTTTTTCGCAGAAACCGCTGGAACCTGCACATGTGGTTGCATTCAGGGATCTCGACAAACTCAAGGAGGAGAAAATCTGGACTAAAGGTAAGGTGAAGCACTATTATACCCGACTCACCGAAATTACAAGGCACTATATTGAACGGCAATATGATATTCCGGCCATGGAAAGCACTACAGATGAAATCCTTCAGGCATTCAGGAGGGCCAATCCGGAAGATCAACTGCTTGATGAGATACTGAAGGAATTGCTTGAGTTGGCCGACATGGTGAAATTTGCAAAGGAAGATCCCCTTCCGGTCGATAATCAGACCAACCTGAATAACGCCTATATCTTTGTGCAGAAAACCTATCCCTTGTTCTATCGTGTGGAAGAGAAAAAGGAGGCTGCTGATGGGTAATATTGAATTTACATATCCGGCTTTCTTTTATGCCCTGGCCATTGTGCCATTGATGGCAGCATGGTACCTGTGGAAGGGTAGAAAAGGAACGGCTCCCCTGAAACTGTCGGGTTTTGAGAACCTGGATGAACGCATGGGATCCTCAAGGATCTGGTTGCGCCATCTCCTTGCCTTGCTTCGAATGGCAGTAATAACCTTGATTATAGTAGTACTTGCCAGACCCCAATCGTCCAACAAATGGGAACAGGTTACTACTGAAGGTATCGATATCGTACTCTGTATGGATGTTTCTGGCAGCATGAAAGCCATGGATTTCAGGCCCAACAGGCTGGAAGCTTCAAAAAATGTGGGGATTGAATTTGTAAATGCCCGGGAAGACGACCGTTTTGGACTGGTGGTATTTGCCGGTGAGAGTTTTACCCAGTGCCCCATGACTACCGACAGGGCTGTGGTGGTCAATTTTCTAAAGGAGGTTGATTTTGGCGTGATAGAAGATGGAACCGCCATTGGGATGGGGCTGGCAACGGCAGTAAACCGGATTAAAGAAAGCAAAGCTAAAAGCAAAGTGATCATTCTCCTTACCGATGGTGTGAACAACAGGGGAGATGTGGGACCGGTAACTGCTGCTGAAATTGCAGCCGGTTATGATATCAGGGTTTATACCATTGGTGTGGGTTCCAAGGGAAATGCACCCATCCAGGTTCAGGATATGTTTGGCAGAACAGTCCTCAGGGATATGCCTGTCGAAATTGACGAAGAGGTCTTGCAACGAATTGCAGAGACCACCGGCGGCACTTACTTCAGGGCTACAGATAACAACAAATTACGAGAAATTTACCAGGAGATTGATCAACTTGAGAAAACAAGGCTTGATGTTAAACATTTTAGCAAGAAAAAGGAAGAGTATTTCCCTTTCCTGTTGGCTGCCATGTTAATCCTGCTGCTTGAAATACTCCTCAGATATACCCTATTAAGAACAATTCCCTAAGTATGATCCAGTTTGCACATAAGGATATATTATGGTTCCTGCTGGCCGCGGGACTGATGATTGTAGGATACTTGCTCTATTGGAATCACCGCAGGCGTTCCCTGGTAAAGTTAGGCGATAATAGCTTACTTGAGGAACTTATGCCGGAGGCTTCTGCCTGGGCCCTGCACTGGAAATTTCTACTTCTTTTTACAGGAACGGTATTACTGATTATTTCTGCTTCGGGACCCAGAATCGGATCCAGGCTGCAGGAGGTAGAACATAAGGGAAGGGAGATCATCATTGCTCTTGACGTATCCAACAGCATGCTGGCTGAAGATATTAAACCATCCAGGCTTGAGCGTTCCAAGCAGATGATTAACCGGATGGTCGATCGTATGTCCAATGATAAGATTGGCTTGATTGTATTTGCTGGTGACGCCTATACCCAAATTCCAATTACAGATGATTACCCCAGTGTAAAGATGTTTCTTTCCGGAGCGGGTCCGGATATGGTATCAAAACAGGGAACTGCCATCGGCTCGGCTATTCATCTGGCGGTTCGTTCTTTTTCAAGTAGTGAGGATGAACGTATGGCAGGAGCCAGTATTCCCAGCCAGGCCATCGTGGTGATTACCGATGGGGAGAATCATGAGGATGATGCTGTAGGCGAGGCCAGTCGCGCAGCAGAAAAAGGCATTAAAGTATATACGGTTGGATTGGGCGATCCCAATGGAGTTCCGATACCTGTCTCACCGGGTAGCAGTACCACAAGACGAGATCGTGATGGAAACGTGGTGGTAAGTAAACTGAATGAAAAACTACTAAAGGAAGTGGCCACAGAGGGTCAGGGGGCCTACATCCCGGGGGACCGGATTAACAGTCTGATTGATGAGTTGGATAAGCTGGAAAGAGTCGAATTGTTTACCCGGGTGTTTGCAGAATTTGCGGAGCGCTTCCAGTATTTTGCAGGTTTTGCACTTCTTTTTCTGGTACTGGAATTCTTTATTCGCTCCAGGAAAAACCGACTGTGGCTGCGCCTGAACCTGTTTAAAACGGATAAATAATATAAAATGGTAAAGAGATCGGGTCTGATATTGCTGGTGCTGATGGGAATCATTTCGGCTTATGGTCAAAATGAACGAAAGGTGATTCGGGATGGAATCCGGGCTTACGAAAATGAGGAATTTGGTGAAGCCGAAGTTCAGTTTCGTAAAGCGGAAAATATCAACCAGGAGTCCTACGAAGCCGAGTTTAATACAGGCGCCGCTCTATATGGCCAGGAGAAGTATGAGGAAACTGTTAAACAGTATCAATCTTTACTGGATCAGACCGATGATGCAGGAAAAACAGCCCGAATTTGGCACAACATTGGTAACAGTCTGCTTGAAGCCCAGCAGTATGCTCCTAGTATTGAAGCCTATAAGAACAGCCTGAGGCTTAACCCTTCTGATGAGGATACCCGATATAATCTGGCCTATGCAAAGCAGAAGCTGAATGAGCAGCAACAGCAAAATCAGGACCAGGAGCAGGATAAAGACCAGGAACAACAGGACCAGGAGCAGGATAAGGATAAAGACCAGGATCAGGACCAGGATCAGAATCAAGACCAGGACCAGGACCAGGATCAGAATCAAGACCAGGACCAGGATCAGAATAAAGATCAGCAGCAGGATCAGGGCGACGATCAACAGGATCGACAGGATCAACAGCCTGTGCCCCAGGAGATTTCCAAAGAAGATGCAGAACGCATGCTGAAAGCAATTCAGCAGCAGGAGAAAGATGTGAAGGAGAAGGTAGATAAGAAAAAAGCGGCGGCAGCCAAGGTGAAAACAGAAAAGGATTGGTAATTTCAGACCATGGGTAAAAAGTTACTTATATCACTTGCAGCACTTTTTATTTTCGGCATATTGCTGAATGCTCAGGATGTGTTTACTGCCTCGGCACCTGCTGTTGTAAGGGTAGGAGAGCAGTTTCAATATGTGATAGAGGGCTCGGAACGAGGTGTTGTAAGATTTCCAGCCATGGATAATTTTGATTTGCTAGGAGGACCATATTCCTCCTTTTCGTCCCATTCACAATGGATCAATGGAAAAATGACTCAGAAAACGCTGGTCTCTTATACTTACATACTCAGTGCAGTCAGGGAGGGAAGTTATAATATTCCTGCCAGCACAATCAAAGTTGGACGAAAGGATTACAGGACCAACGTTGTAGAGCTTGTTGTTAACGCAGCTGGAAGCGGTTCAACACCGGGTGGTGCCGGCAGAACTAAGCAGGGAGCTTCGGAAGATGGATCGGATATTAGTTCAGCTGAAGATGATGCTGTGTTCCTGAGGGTGATTCCTTCCAAAAAGGAGGTCTATGTGGGAGAACAGTTTGTTTCTGGTTTAAAAGTATATACCAGGGTAAACACCCGGCCCGGTTCATCTGCCAGTGATTTGCCCTATGAAGGATTTTACAAGAAAAGTCTGGACCCGGATGCCAGTGCACAGCAACAGGAGATCAATGGACAAATCTATGTGACCCAGGTGATCCAGCGACATATATTAATTCCCCAGAAGACTGGAGATCTGAAGATTGCTCCCTACGAATCCAACTGGATGGTACAGCAAAGAGTACAACGCCAGAGAAGCAATAATCCCATTGATAACTTCTTTGACGACCCGATTTTCAATTCATTTCAGGATGTGCCGGTCACCCTGGCCACACCTCCGGTGACCATCCATGTGAAGTCACTGCCTTCAGCCGCGCCAGTCGGCTTTACCGGGGCTGTTGGCGAGTTCCAAATGGCTGCTACACTCTCCAGTAATGAAATAGGGGTTAATGAAGCGCTAAGCCTGAAAATTACTGTCAGTGGTGCAGGCAACCTTCCACTCCTGGGTGAACCCGAAGTAAATCTTCCTCCCGATCATGACCTTTATGATGTTACGCGCTCTGTTCAGACCAATACAACAGGGAACCGGATTTCCGGATCGGTTATTTTTGAGTATCCGATTGTTGCCAGACACGTAGGACGTTTCAGAATTGCCCCGGTGCAGTTTGCCTGGTTCGATCCCAAAGCAGGTTCTTATAAGACAGCTCTTACTGATGAGTTTAACTTTACAGTAGTAAAAGGAGATAATTATGATACATCCGGGGGAGTCTATCAACCGGGTGTTGCACATGAAAGTGTAAGAGATCTGGGAATTGATATCAGGGATATATCCCGGGCTACCCCGGTTTTCTCTACTGTAAATAACTCTTTGTTTGGGAGCCTGGTATACCGCTTATTTTATCCCTTTGCTTTAATACTTGCGCTTGTGTTGATAGTCTTAATCAGCGTCGTAGCCAGAAGAAATGCAGATCTGACACTGGTCCGCAACCGAAAGGCCGGCAGATCGGCCCGTGCCAGGTTGAAAAAAGCTGACCGTTTTCGAAAATCGGATGATCCGGATCGATTCTACGAAGAAATCGGGAAGGCCATATGGGGTTACCTCTCCCATAAACTGAATATTGAAACATCAGGGCTATCAAGAGATGTGATTCTTGGACAGCTGGAGAAACGGAAGGTCCCGGAGGAGCAGCAAAATGAGCTGCTCAGAATCCTTGAGGAAAGTGAGTTTTCCAGGTTTGCGCCAAATTCTGAAAAAAGCAACATGAACATGCTCTACAGCGAAGCTGCACAACTAATCAGGAACCTTGAAAACACTCTAAAATGAAGCGTGCAGTCATATACCTGATCTTATCCCTGGTCTGGACAAGCCAGCTACCCGTATCAGGAAACGATCCTATTGTGGGAGGTGATTTGCTTGGAACAACTTTCCCAGGTATTAATGTGGATCATACCGATATTGATTCATTGTATCATATTGCCAACTCCTTATACCAGCAGGGACAGTATGAGCCGGCTCTGGAGCAGTATAATACTTTAATTCTAAGTGGTAAGGAATCCGCAGATCTCTATTACAATATGGGCAATGCCGCATACCGGTCCAATAGCATTGGTCATGCCATTCTCTATTATGAAAAAGCCCTTAAACTGGAGCCTGCTCACGAAGACGCTATACATAACCTGGATTTCGTTTCCCGGTATCGTCTCGATACCTTCGAAGAAGTGCCTGTATTGTTCCTGGGTGCATGGATCAATGGTTTTGTTCAATTGTTTCCAGAGCAAAGCTGGAGCATTCTGGCGATGGCATTTTTTATAATCATCCTTACGGGGCTCCTGGTCTTCCTGTTTTCCAGGCGCATGGTACTGAAGAAGTCAGGTTTTATCAGTGGCCTTGTGGCTCTGATTCTGTTCGTGATCACACTTTCTTCAGCTATTTCCAGGCACAGGGATATTGTGAATCCAGATTCAGGTATTATACTTGCACCATCCGTAGTGGTTCGCAGTTCACCCAGTGCAAGCGGAACAGAACTTTTTATTTTGCATGAAGGAACCAAAATCAAGGTAAATGAGGAAGTTTCCGGATGGCAGAACGTCAAGCTCATTGATGGACGGGAAGGATGGATCCTGGCGGATGATTTTGAATCAATTTGAAAAGAGCACATTTCATCACTAAGGTATCCGGGGGGAACTTGAGGTAAAACTGTTAACTTCGGAAGAATGAACAGCCTGATTCTTGTAATACTCGCAATGATCGGATACCTCCTGGCTTACAGGTTTTATGGCAGGTTTCTGGGCCGGAAGGTGTTTCGTTTGTCGGCTGAACGGGTAATGCCGGCTCATGAATTTAAAGATGGAGTCGATTTCGTCCCTACCAAACTGAATATTATTTTTGGTCACCACTTCACAACCATTGCGGGGCTTGGTCCTATTGTAGGGCCGGCCATTGGAATTATCTGGGGCTGGCTACCTGCATTCCTGTGGGTCTTTCTGGGGAGTATTTTCATGGGGGCAGTCCATGATTTCTCTACACTGGTAATCTCAGCCAGGAACAGGGGAAGATCCATAGGAGAACTCACAGCTGATATCATCAGTCCTTCAACCCGGTATGCGCTTCAGTTTATTATGCAGCTATTGCTCTTTATTGTGCTGGCTGTTTTTGCCATGATTGTGGGTTCACTCTTTGTAAGCTACCCGGAAGCGGTAATTCCGGTTTGGGCACAGATCCCTGTGGCAGTCTGGCTGGGATGGAAAATCAGGCAGGGAAAAAATGAATTGATCTGGTCCATTGTGGCGCTGCTGATGCTATATGCTTTTGTACTGATTGGCGTACGCTATCCTGTTTCATTTCCCTGGAGCACGGAAGTATCGATTGTGGTGTGGTGCATATTGCTCTTTATCTATGTCTTTTTTGCTTCAACCCTCCCGGTACAAAAGTTGTTACAGCCACGTGATTATATCAATTCTCATCAACTTTTGGTAGCCATGGCTTTCCTGATCCTGGGTATTTTTGTGGCCCATCCAGATTTCTCTGCCCCTGCTATCAATGACACTGCATTTTCTCCAGGATCGGATGTGCCTGACCTGGCGCCAGTTCTGTTTATTGTAATCGCCTGCGGGGCTATCTCGGGCTTTCACTCTCTTGCCAGTTCAGGGACCACTGTGAAGCAGGTTGACAATGAGATGGATACTTTGCCAGTGGGTTATGGAGCTATGATTACGGAAAGCTTCCTGGCTGTGCTTGTTATTGTGGCTGCCGGGGCCGGACTGGGTATGGGACTTGAAACAGATCAGGGCATGCTTCATGGTGTGGAGGCCTATCAGCATCATTATGCTTCATGGTCCTCTGCCAGTGGCTTAACGGCCAAGCTAGATGCATTTATCATTGGTTCAGCCAATCTCTTTTCCTCCCTGGGATTACCCGTAAAATACGGGGCCGCATTTGTGGTTGTATTTATCGTTTCATTTGCCAATACAACCCTTGATTCGGCTGCCCGTATCCAGCGTATCTCCCTGCAGGAAATTTTTACCAATCGGGAGGGAAAGATCAGAAAGCCTGTGAACAATCGCTACATGGCAACCGCTGTGGTTGTTGTGGCGGCTGCAGGCATGGCCTTTTTTAAACCCGGGGGACAGGGGGCAATGGTGCTTTGGCCCCTGTTTGGCTCATTGAACCAGCTGATGGCTGCTCTTGCCCTGGGGGTAGTCACAGTCTACATGGCTGCCAGGAAAATCCCTGTCTGGTATACACTGCTTCCAATGCTGGTGATTCTGACACTCACCCTTTGGGCCATGGTAGAGAATCTGGCCGGATTTATAGGTGATGGCGAGTACTTACTTATGGTGCTTTCCGGGGTAATTTTGGGGCTCACCGCCTGGCTGACTATAAGCAGCCTGATCGTGCTATTGGGACGATTGGGCCAAAAGACTAATAGTTAATGGCAAAAGGACCCAGTGGTCCCGGTTTCATCTCCCGTAATTCAACTCCTTCCACCCAGCTGTAAGCGCTTCCCTCTCTGCACCAGTTGATAAAACTTGTGCAACTCTCTGTATCTCCATTTATTACAGCCCTGACTGATCCATCTGGCAGGTTTTCCACCCAGCCCTTCAATCGCAAAAATCGGGCCTGCTTTTGTGCAGCATACCTGAATCCAACGCCCTGAACCCTTCCTGAAATTTTGATTTCGTACTGACTGACCAAAGGAATGCTTTTGTATCTATAGAATAATAAGTGTGTACAGCAATTCGTCAACCAGGTCGGTACTAATTATCATAAGATTTACCTCTTCGGTTTGCCTGCCGGGTATATGAAGTTCCTGCTCCTTAAATACTCCTGAGGTTTTAGACCTGGCCGGATTGATAAATCCGGAAATGACATCCGATGGATTGTCGGCAGGAAAGAGTTTTCCCACCCGGCTTCCAAGGATTTCCTTTTGCTTCATTTTCCACCGCTTCTCAGCGTGTCTGTTAAAGAAGAGTACAAATCCCAGGTTGTTGATGGTAATAACACTGTAGGGGAGTTTTTCAAGGACATGGATATACTGCTTAATCCCCTTATCAAACTTTTCGCTCTCTTGCTTCCTCAGCTGTCTGGACTCTTCCAGTTTCTTTTTCAGGTCAAGCGTGGCAAGACGGAGCTCTTCCTCTTTTCGGATCAGTTTTTCATGTTGTTTTCTGGAGGCAAGTTCCATCTCTTTCTCCTTGGTCATCTCCCCGGCCAGGAAGATCACTTTCTCAACTTCACCATACATATCGTTTACAGACAGAAAAGTGGCTCTGAACCATAATTCCTCCTCAAATTTAGATCGCATTTTCAATTGCCCCTGGAATGCTTCACCACGGAGCACTTTTTCCCAGATCTCATTGAATCTTTCCTGCTCTGCAGTACCGAAAAAATCAAAAACATTCATCTGTTTAAGTTCCATCTCGGTATATTTTAATGTGTCTCCGAAAAGGGGGTTGCTTAATTGAAGTTTTCCATCGGGTGAGAAAATCGCCTTGGCATTGAGTCGGTCAATGGCCTCTATCTGACCTTCATAGTCAATGCTTTGCTTCTTCTGCTCTGTGGAATCAATGGCCAGAAAGAGAATCTTCTCCACACTACCATCGTCTTGCCTTACACAGGTATAGGTGGCCATGGTCCATAGGTCCTGCCCCATTTTTGTCTCATGCTTCATATAGCCCTCAAAGTGCTTTCCTCCCTTTGAAAGCTGCTCCCAGAGAGTATTAAACCAACTATGGTCCTTTTCATTAATAAACATAGAGATGTGTTTCCCTTCCACCTCCCTGTTCCCCGAATAACCCAGTTTCTTCAGAAACCTGGTGTTGGCATATATCAAATTTCCATTCGTATTGTAATCTGCACGCATGAGGGTGTGGTTTACCGTATTGGTAAATCCGATGAAAATCTCTGCCTGCTTTGCACGCTCCTCCTGCGCCAGTTTGAGAGCTTCCATATTCCGCCTCACCTGTTCTTCCTGAACCGCCAGTTGATCTGCCTGTGCCCTGGTCTCCTTCAGTAGCTGCTCAGTGCGCAGATTACTTTCCATGGTAGAGATGGTAGTGGCTTTGTTTTCAGCCACACGTTGAACAAACTGAATCTTGTAAGCTTCCAGCCGGTTGAAAGATGCAATTTCAATGATTCCGAAAACCTGGTCGTTCCAAACCAGGGGTTCAATTAATAGATACCTGGGATTGGCTTTGCCCAGACCTGAAGTAATGCTCAGGTATCCATCGCTGATTTTATCTGTATAATAACCCTTTCTCTCTACTGCAGCGGCACCAATCAGACCATCTCCCCATGCTACCTTCTTGCCGGGAAATTTCTTTCGATTATATGCATGGCATGCCACCATTTCCAAATAAAGCTCCCCTTCATCCTCCCTGGCAAGAAACAGGGCTCCCTGGTTTGCATCAATGTAGCGGATCAGTCCCGAAATCACTGCATAGGTCATGGTTTCCATCTCCAGAGAATGCTTTCGCAGAATATCTCCAAATTCGGCCAGGCCCTCTGAGATCCAATTTCTCTGGCGTTCATCCAGTCTGCGTTGACGTTCCATTTCCCGGTTCCTGGTGAGCGAATCTTTCAGTTTATTCAGGGGTTCGGATAGGGTATTGTCAGTGAGAGTCAGCTCCACTGAACTATGCAATTCCCCGGCAATCAGGGATTGAATAAAACTTTTGATCTCCTCGTTTTTATCAATCTCCTGTCCAATCCTTTCGGAAAGTTCATCGAGCTGCTTAAAGCGCCATTTGGCAATCCAGGCACCAAAAAACAAAGCAGGAAGGGCAAGCAGATCGAGCAGGAACAGAATTGGGAAATCGCCATGCGCTTGTGCAATTACTTTGAATGAGAAGGGGATTTCCCGAGCATAGAGGAGCAGACCGTATTCGGTGATCGTTAGAACCGCTCCCAGCACAAAACCAATTGCACTGTAACGGATGATCATCTCCTTTTTATTCAATTCTCGCATCCACTCCTTCTGTAAGCACTAAATTTAGTTAATATTTTCTACTTTTATTACCTGTAATAAATTGCACATGGCTATGTTGAAGATCCTGGTTGTAGATGATATATATACAAATCGTTACCTGCTTTCAGAGCTAATCAAACTGACAGGAAACGTGTCAGTCATGGCAGAGAACGGTGAGCAGGCGATTGAAATCCTGAAAAATCAGGAGATTCATTTGGTGTTTATGGATATTGAGATGCCTGTGATGAATGGTGTTGAAACTACCCAGTATATACGCAATGAAATGGGCCCGCCCCTTAATGCTATTCCAATCATAGCACTTACAGCTCATAACCCTGACCTGTTTTTTGAAGATTTTTCAGATGTTGGATTTGATGAGCTGGTATGCAAACCATATTCAGTAGAGAAGATCAAAGCCAAGATCAATGAGCTGGTTGCATAGAGGCTGAAACTCAGAACTGCTTATATATCAGATCCGTAATTCCAGTCAAT
>JAUVIT010000011.1 GCA_030592605.1 Bacteroidota bacterium | reverse complement strand
GGGTTGATACATCAGCATTGTATGACTTTGATTTTAACTATTTCTACAGAGCATTCAGCAATCCATTTATTCCCGTGATTGCCCAGGAGGATTCTTCGCGGGTTCAGTTAATGCAGTGGGGCTTAATCCCTGCCTGGAGTCGTGACCTGGAAGAGGCGGAACGGATCAGAAAAGGCACCTACAACGCCCGGTCAGAAACTTTGCATGAAAAGCCCTCCTTTAAAGGAGCACTGAGCAGAGGGCGTTGTCTGATCATTGCGGGAGGTTTTTTTGAATGGCAGCTTGTCGATCAGGTGAAGATCCCATGGTATATATCTTTGAAAAATGGAGCTCCATTTGTATTTGCAGGTCTATGCGATAGCTGGAGGGATTCACTAAGCGGTGAAATAAGAAGAACATGTTCTATTATTACGACCGAAGCGAATCCGCTAATGGAGAAAATTCACAACACAAAAAAAAGGATGCCTGTGATTTTAAATACGGACCTGGAAGAAGAATGGATTTCCGGTGAAACCTCCCTCCTAAAAAGAAAAAAAATGCTGCAGGCATATAATGAGTCTGATTTAAAGGCCTATACGGTTACCCCGCGTCTGTCTTCCTCCATGGCCGAGCCATCAGATCCTCACATGATAGAACCATATGAACAACTTTCTCCTGGTAAATTATTTTAAAGAATTCATAGATTTCAACAATGAGGTAAATAGAGTCTGTATTATAAGAGCTTGCTAAATAAATAGATGGGTAAGCAAATTAACAAGCCATTAACTAATTGTTAATAAAGTCTGTTCATTCAATGTTAAATTCTTCGAGGTTTTTTTCTTGCAGCATCGCTGTAAAGCATATACATTTGGAATACCAAGTGAGCGATAAAAGGCCACTCAGTTCTTTAAATGATTAAGTTCATTAGCCACCAGGGCAACCTGGTAGTGTGAACATGGGTCACGCGAACAGCTAATCAGGTATTGATGCTGTTCTCCCGATCTTCGGATCGGACTGTGAACTGGAGTACCTGGACTGCTGTCAAAGGCATGAAGGGAGACTCGAAACGGAAACCGTAGAGTACCTGAAAACGCGGTGGAAGTTGCAAACAGTTGAGCATTTGCATTGTCTATGGACAACAGCGGTGCAAGTTGTTCGATTCGTCGGACAGCGAAAGAGATTACAAGGCTTCGGCCTCGTATTCGAGCCATAATAACCGTAGCTTGGCGCGAATTAGAAACTACGGTATCTAACAAGCGGAATGGGAACCAAATGCAAATTTGGCTCCCATTCGTGTTTTATACCCCCTTGAAGCTTATGGTGAATTCTTTTGACCAACTGCTTGGATTGAATTATCAATGACTGAATATATCTCTACGAAAGTACATATTCTTGTGCGAAGAGCTATGATTGCTATGCTATCAACACCCATTCGCAATGCTTAAAAATCCATTGTAACACTCTGTTAATCTGTCGGTTCTGCTCAATCGAAATACTGAGCCAAAATAGGGCCTTTGAACAATTCTGATTCAAACTCATTATAGTGTAACTTAGTATTAATAAAGGAACATCATTATTCGAATATTATTTGTTTTGAAAAAGATTCTGATTTTTATAACTCTGTTTATTTTCCTCTTTTTTGGAGAGATCGCAATGACCTTTTCCGATAAAGGATATCCATCCCTTCTGAATGATGAAGAGGTGCCTTTCTCTCTCTTGCTTGACAATCAAAACTCCAACTTTGAAGGAACAGACAACATAGACAGTCAAGTTGATGCTTTCATTAAACGCTGGAAGATAGAAGGAGCAAGTCTGGCCGTTACCAAAGATGAACGTCTGGTCTATGCCAAAGGATTTGGCACAGCCAATAAGGAAACAGGAGAGGAAGTGAAGCCTGGTCACCTGTTCCGAATTGCATCTGTGGCAAAGCTGATCACTGCGGTAGCTGTCATGAAATTATATGAGGCGGGAAAGCTCGATCTGGATGATCCTGTTTTTGGAGAACATGGTATTCTTAATGACTCCATTTTCAGAAACTATGTTGATCCCAGGGTAGAGGAGATAAGTGTACGCCATCTCTTAAATCATACAGCTGGTTGGTCGAGATATGCAGGTGATCCCATATTCAACCCGCTTTATATTGCCAGGAAAATGAACGTACCGGCTCCCGCTGCTATAGAAGATATCCTGCAATACACCCTTATGCGACAGTTGAATTTTGAACCCGGAACCCGTTATAGCTATTCCAACATGGGCTACGCCATTCTTGGAAAGATCATAGAGCGGGAAAGCGGGATGCCTTATCAGGATTATGTGGTTATGAATCTGCTTAAGCCTTTGGGAATTCATGATATGCATATCGGGAAAAGTTATTATCACGAAAAGTACCCTAACGAAGTCAGATACCACAGCAGTGCAGGGGCGATGACAACAAGAGCCATGGATGGCTCAGGTGAAATTGTACCCATTTATTATGGTGGGAATGATATGGAACTGTTGGGTCCGGCAGGAGGTTGGGTGGCTTCTGCACCAGAACTGGTAAAATTCATGACTGCCATTGACGGATTTGATGGACAGCCTGATATTCTTGCCCCTGAAACCATTGCCAGTATGTCGGATCCAAAGCTCGCAGGGAAGGGCCTCTTCGGGTGGAGAGGAAGCGACAGCTACGGCACCTGGTGGCGCACAGGATATCTGTCCGGTTCATCGGCCCTGATTGTCAGGCAAACTGACGGGATAAACTGGGTGGTTATGATAAACACCAGTACCTATAAACAATCCAGAATCCACAGGTATGTTTCAGGTTTGATGTTTGGAGCCGTAAACAAAGTTCAGCAATGGCCTGCTATTGACCTCTTCACCATGGAAGATCAGCATCCCGGACCTATTGCAGATATTCCGGCAACTAATCCAAAACTTTAGTCGATATTATTCAATCCCAATTAATTTCCTTTTATCTTCGTGGGATAAGAGCAAGCTTTCCATGGAACTTTCATCCATCAATCACGTAGATCCTTCGCAACTAGCTGATTTTAAGGCTGATTTGTTTATTACTGGTCTTGGCTATGAAAGTCGAAGCACCACCGTGGCACGGAGGTTTGAAAACAACTCCTGCAAAAAAATCGCCCTGGAGAATAGCAATGTTATTAAAGAGTTTTCTTACCAGGATAATAGCAAGTATCTGGAACAGCAGGGCTTTGAGATAATTCGGGTAGAATCGGAGCTTCCTGACGTAGATGCAATTTTCCAATCATTGAGCGGGGATACCATTAATGTGGCCATAGATTGCACCAATATGCCCCCCATATGGTACTATGAGTTTTTTAAATGGTTTGATGAGAAACAGGCAGGGGATGGAAGTGTCAGGATGCGGATAGCCTATACCATGGCCAGGTATGTACGACAACCTGGTTCTCGTAAGGTAAAGGAGATCTTTGACTTTCTGAAAGATGAGGTAAGGCCTGCAAACGGCAAGAAAGTTGCTCTGATTCTTGGACTGGGGCAGGAAAAAAATGTTTCTGATTCGATCTTCAAAATAATCAATCCCGATCTGCTTTATCTATATTATGCAGATCCGCCGGCAGAAAAACGCTTTGTTGAGAAGGTCTTAGTAAATAACCATAATTTGATCAACGAAGCTCCCATCAGGAACCTTGTTTCCTACCCAATCCGTAATGCACAGACCATCTATCAGAGTCTGATCAATATCATTTTACCTCTGCGCAATGAGTACTCCATCGTGCTCATTCCTCAGGGGCCAAAGATTTTCTCTGTGGTATCTATGCTGATTCATATGGGTTACCCCGATATCAAGATCAGTTATCCACGTTTTAAGAAGCCACCTGCAGCCGATCGTGAGCCCAAAGACGACCCTGTGGTACTGGATATTCTATTCGAAGGCGAAGAGTAAAAACAATTTCATGGTATGGTTGTTATACCAACGAATTTTCTAATACTACACCATTTTCATTTAATATAATTATGGCAAATTTTGATATAATCATGCCGAAGATGGGTGAGAGTATTGAAGAAGCAACAATTACAAACTGGTTTGTAAAAGAGGGGGATATGGTAGAGGAGGATGATATACTTCTTGAAATTGCCACCGATAAAGTTGATTCCGAAATACCTTCACCTGTTGAGGGAGTTGTTAAAAAAATATTCTTTAAGCAGGATGAGCTTGTCGCTGTGGGTACAGTGATTGCAGTCATTGGTTTGGATGG
Organism: Bacteroidota bacterium; assembly: GCA_030592605.1. Classification (GTDB taxonomy): domain Bacteria; phylum Bacteroidota; class Bacteroidia; order Bacteroidales. The sequence continues at coordinate 9,288 of JAUVIT010000011.1, read as the reverse complement.
TGATGATTCTTCCAGCACCGATGAGAAGCCTGAAACTGTTGTCAAGGAAGATGGCGTTGACCCTGAGCCTGATGCTCCCGATGAAAAGAAGAGTGATGCACCGGTGGTATCAAGCCAGGGGAGATTCTATTCTCCGTTGGTAAGAACCATTGCTGGCAAGGAGGGCGTTTCGCAGGAGGAACTCGATTCCATCGAAGGGAGCGGATTAAATGGAAGGGTTCGCAAAGAAGATCTCCTGAACTATCTTGAACAAAGAGGCGCAGCTAAACCAGTCCAGGCTGAAAAAACGGTTGCATCAGCTCCAGGCTCGCAACCGTCTCCAAAGAAAGAAGCTGTACAAGTACCCACCATGGAAGGTGACGAGATTATTGAAATGAGCAGGCTCAGGAAGCTGATCGCTGATCATATGATCCGATCCAAACAGACTTCGGCTCATGTCACCAATATGATTGAAGTGGATGTTAGCGGAGTTGTCAGTTGGAGAAACCGGGTAAAAGAGGATTTTCTTAAGAAAGAAGGAGTTAAACTTACTTACCTCCCCGTATTCCTGGAAGCCACCGTGAAAGCATTGCGTGATTTCCCACAGATCAATGCCTCAGTGGATGGAGATAATATTATTTTGAAGAAAAATATCAATCTCGGTATTGCAGTTTCATTACCAGATAATAACTTAATCGTACCAAATATCAAGGATGCAGGAGCGCTGAACCTGACCGGTCTTACAAAAAAGATGAATGCCCTGGCATCAGCAGCTCGTAGCAATAATCTTAATCCTGATGATATCAGTGGAGGAACCTTTACCGTGACAAATTTTGGTTCCTTTCAAAACGATATTGGCACCCCCATTATCAATCAACCTGAAGTGGCCATCCTGGCTATCGGAGCCATAAAAAAGAAACCTGCGGTGATTGAAACTGAGATGGGAGATATGATTGCCATCAGGCAGAAGATGTGGTTATCCCTTACATACGACCACAGGATTGTTGATGGCGCTCTTGGTGGCGCATTTCTGAAACGCCTGGGAGACTATATTGAATCTTTTGACCCCCATGCCGGTAATTTTAAACTATAACCAACAATGTCAACAAATAAGAAATACAGTATAAAACATACGGACAAAGAGACCCTCGCAAAATGGCTTAAACTGATGCTGGTGGGGAGGGCTATTGACAACAGGGCCCCCAACTATCTGAAGCAGGCAATTGGTTGGTCCTACCATGCACCATTTGCGGGCCATGATGGTATTCAGCTGGCCATTGGCCAGATCTTTGACCGTGAGCATGATCACCTGTTTCCCTATTACCGGGATATGCTGACCACACATTCTGCAGGCCTCACTGCTGAAGAACTGATACTTAACGGAATTTCCAGGGATACGGATGTGGCTGGCGGCGGAAGACATATGTCCAATCACTTTGCCAAACCGGAATGGAACATTCACAATGTATCATCCTGTACAGGAAATCACACCCTGCATGCTGTAGGCCTGGCCCGTGCCATGAAGAAATACAAGGTTCCCGGTGTAGCCATAAGCTCACAGGGAGAATCGTCTGTTTCTGAAGGATATGTTTATGAAGCAATCAATGGTGCCAGTACTGAAAAACTTCCGGTGATTTTTGTGTTCCAGGACAACGGATATGGAATCTCGGTTCCCAAAGCAGATCAGACTGCTAACCGAAAGGTGGCCAATAACTTTTCAGGATTTAAAAACCTGGAAATATTTCATTGCAACGGCAAAGATGTATTCGATAGTATGAATACCATGACCGCTGCCAAAGCATATGTAGCCGAACATGAACACCCGGTCATTGTACATGCAAACTGTGTCAGAATCCACTCACACTCCAACTCTGACAGGCACGATCTTTACCGGGACGACTATGAATTGAATTACGTGAATGAATATGATCCCCTGGCCAAATTCAGGCGACTATTGCTCAGGTATGAGCGTTTTACAGGAGCTGAATTGGAAGCAATAGAGGCTGAGGCTAAAGAGGTGGTAAAAGCTGCCCATAAGTTTGGAATGAACGCCCCACAGCCCACTCCGGAATCGATCCATGATTTTGTGATCCCTGAACCTTATGTTAGCGATAAATACCCGGAGGGCCTTCACAATCATGAGGGGGAGCCCAAAAAGCTGATTGAAGGATTGAACGAGACATTGAAAGCTGAATTTCGTCACAACCCCGATACCTTTATCTGGGGACAGGATGTGGCCCACAAGGAAAAAGGTGGTATTTTCAATGTAACCAAGGGGATGCAGCAGGAGTTCGGTAAAGAACGGGTCTTCAATGGTCCAATTGCCGAAGACTTTATCATGGGAACAGCCAATGGAATGAGCAGGTTTAATGACAAACTGCGCATTGTGGTTGAAGGAGCTGAGTTTGCCGATTATTTCTGGCCTGCCATGGAGCAGTTCGTTGAAACATCTCATGAATACTGGCGTACCAAGGGACAATTCTCACCCAATATCACAGTCCGTCTTGCATCTGGAGGTTATATCGGTGGTGGACTCTACCACTCCCAGACCATAGAAGGTTCATTAACACCCCTGCCTGGAATCAGGGTGGTTTACCCCAGTTATGCTGATGATGCAGCCGGTTTGCTGCGTACCAGTATCCGTTCAAGAGGGCTTACGCTCTTCCTTGAGCCAAAGGCGCTCTATAATTCCTCCAAGGTGCTTTCACCTATTCCGGATGACTTCGAAGTACCATTTGGCAAAGCCAGATTGAGAAGGGAAGGTGCTGATCTGAGTATCATTACCTACGGAAATACCACCCCAATGTGTGTGGATCTTGCAGATAAGTTTGCAGAGAATGGTATTGCAAGCGTGGAGGTATTGGATCTCCGCTCACTCAGTCCCCTCGACACTGAAGCCATCATGGCCACTGTAAAGAAAACAGGTAAAGTACTTGTTGTACATGAAGATAAGGTGTTTGGTGGCTTTGGGGGAGAAGTAGCCGCAATGATCAATGATATGACATTTGAATATCTGGACGCTCCTGTTAAAAGAGTGGGATCCACCTTTACACCGGTTGGATTTAACAGGATACTGGAAGCAGCAGTGCTTCCTGACCTGACAAGAATTGAAAATGCTGCCACAGCACTATTGAATTATTAATTCCTAAGATCCTGACAATGACTAAAACCGCCATTATATACAGTTATAACACCAAAAAGACCAGTAAGATAGCCACACTGATCCAGGAGGGCTTCAATGATCCTGCCATTGAAATGATTAATGCTGAAGAGATCACGGAAGATACCTTCCTATCCTTTGACCATATCATTATGGGTGTAGCCACCTGGTTCGATGGCGAACTACCCAACTTCTGGGATGAATTTGTACCTGCCCTGGAAGAGATGGATCTGACAGGTAAAAAGTTTGCCCTGTTTGGATTGGGCGATCAGAAAGGTTATCCTGAAAATTTCCTGGATGGTGTTGGAATCATGGGTGAGATACTTGAGGAGCAAGGTGCCGCTCTGGTAGGATTCACCTCTACGGAGGGGTATGAATTCGAGAGTTCGAGGGCTCTGCGTAATGAGCAGTTCATGGGTTTGGCAATCGACTACGAAAATCAGGGATCCATGAACAAACAGCGGGTCGCAGCCTGGATTGACCAGCTAAGAAAAGAGTTCGCCTGATACGATTCCGTGAATTTTAACCATGTTGGATAGCATATTTTAGCATTAATTTTACTTCTTTTGTGCTTTAGGAATGCTAACTGTAAAAGACAAAGCCATGGCTAAAGATCGTGTTTATATCTTTGATACCACATTAAGAGACGGGGAACAGGTTCCCGGCTGTCAGCTGAATACCATTGAAAAGATTGAGGTAGCCAAAGCACTCGAAGAGCTGGGAGTGGATGTGATTGAAGCAGGATTTCCCATTTCCAGTCCCGGTGACTTTAATTCGGTGATTGAAATCTCAAAAGCTGTTACTGAACCGGTAATCTGTGCGCTTACTCGTGCAGTAAAGAAAGATATTGAGGTTGCTGCCGAATCTTTAAAATTTGCCAAAAGGGGTCGGATCCATACAGGAATAGGAACTTCCTACTACCATATCTACCACAAACTGAACAGTACTCCCGAGGAGATCATTCAACGGGGGGCTGAGGCTGTCAGGTATGCCAAATCCTTTGTTGAGGATGTTGAATTCTACGCAGAAGATGCGGGACGATCTGACAATAAGTACCTTGCTCAGGTTGTAGAAGCAATGATAGACGCAGGAGCTACAGTCATCAATATCCCTGACACCACGGGTTATACCCTGCCAGATGAGTATGGAAAAAAAATTAAGTACCTGGCAGATCATGTAAGCAATATTGACAAGGCCATCCTCTCCACCCATTGCCATAATGATCTTGGAATGGCCACAGCCAATACGATGAGCGGTATCATTAACGGAGCCAGGCAGGTTGAAGTGACCATAAATGGAATTGGCGAACGGGCAGGTAATACATCCCTTGAAGAGGTTGTTATGATAATGAAGAGCCGTAAACACCTGAACCTGACATCTAATATCAATCCCAGAAAAATTTACAGTACGAGCAGACTGGTATCCACGCTGATGCGCATGCCGGTACAGCCCAACAAGGCCATTGTTGGGAGAAATGCCTTCGCTCATTCCTCCGGAATACACCAGGATGGTGTTCTGAAAAGGCGTGAGAATTATGAAATTATCAATCCGAAAACAGTCGGGATTACCGAGTCATCTATCCTGCTTACTGCCAGAAGTGGCAGGGCTGCATTGAAACACAGGCTAGGAAAACTGGGCTATACCTTCAGTAAAAATGCCCTCGATAAAATCTACGAAGATTTTGTGGTACTTGCTGACTCTAAAAAAGAGATCGTTGATGAAGATCTGAAAATTCTTGCAGGAGCCAAGGAACGGGATATCAAACGAAACCTTCATCTTGATAAGTTACAGGTGCTCTGTGGTAAAGGTACCTCACCGGTAGCAACAGTCTCTATCATCTGGGAAGGGGAAATCCATACTGCTACTTCACAAGGAAACGGCCCGGTTGATGCCTCTATCAATGCAGTCAAAATGATCCTGAATAAGAAAGTTCGGATTGAGGAATTCCTTATCCAGGCCATTACAAGAGGAAGCGATGATATGGGGAAGGTCCATATGCAGGTTGAAAACAAATCTGTGCTCTATTATGGATTCTCTGCTTCCACCGATATTGTTACAGCATCAGTTGAAGCTTTTATTGATGCCATGAGTCAAATTGTTTAACAGGGCAGTCGCACTTTTTACTATTTTTACAACAGATATGGGATCGATGGATAACATTGTTCCGGTGTCTGTTTTTTTATTTTTATACCAGTATATAATATCCCTTTGTATGACATGTTGAGAACCAGCTTTCTTCTACTTGCATTTGTTACACTGATTTCTCTGGAAGGCTATGGAAAGGAGACTGTTAATGGCTATGTGCACGATGCAGCTACAGGTGAAGCGCTCATTGGAGCCAATGTAATTATAGGAGAACTTGGCACAGGAACCACAACCAATGAATATGGCTATTATGCCCTGACTCTTGATCCCGGCTCCTATACCCTGATTTTCTCCTATGTGGGCTATACAACTGTATATAATAGTATCACACTGAATGAGCCAATGGTTCTCAATATGGAATTGAGTGAGTCCCTGACTGAGTTGGAAGAGGTTACCATTTCATCCTCACGTAGAAATTCTAACATTACCAAGCTTGAAACAGGGAGTTCCAGTCTATCCATACAATCTATCCGGAAAATGCCTGCTTTTCTTGGAGAGGTGGATGTAATTAAAGCAATCCAGCTCTTACCAGGGGTGCAGGTGACCAGTGAGGGTTCCTCAGGATTTAGCGTAAGGGGAGGTGGTCGTGACCAAAATATGATTCTGCTTGACGAAGCAGCCATATATAATGCCAGTCACCTGATGGGTTTCTTCTCCATATTTAATAATGATGCCATTAAGGATGTGAAACTCTATAAGGGCGATATTCCTGCCAGTTCGGGTGGCAGACTGGCATCTCTCCTGGATATCCGCATGAAAGAGGGAAACAGTAAACAGTTTCATGGGAACGGCGGCATTGGCACCATCGCAAGCCGTCTTACCCTTGAAGGGCCCATTGTGCCTGATAAGGTCTCGTTTATATTTTCAGGAAGAAGAACCTATGCTGACCTCTTCCTGCTCTTCGCAAAAGATGAGTCACTTCGAAATACAAGACTCTACTTTTATGACCTTAATGGAAAGGTGGACTATCGTATCAATGATAAAAACAGAATCTACCTGTCGGGCTATTCCGGTAAGGATACCTATGGCAATAAAGATTATGCAGGGATGGGCTTTGGAAACCGAACCCTTACATTGGGCTGGAACCACATCTTTAACAACAGCCTGTTTAGTAATTTCACTCTGGTTAACTCACATTATTCTTATGACCTGGGAACTCCCGAGGATGCGGAAGAAAATTTTGACTGGAATTCCAATCTTGACGATTATGGTTTGAAAGCGGATTTCAGCTGGTATCCTTCTCCTGAACATACCTTCCGCTTTGGCGCATCAACAAACTATCATATTATCAATCCCGGAGAATTATCTGCGGTCAGCACAGGAGGCATCAATCAGAGTCTGCAATTGAGTCTTGATTATGCTCTGGAAAGCGGACTTTATTTTTCCGGCGAATCAAAGTTGGGTAAAAAATTTGCTTTGCGCTACGGGCTTCGCTATTCCATGTTCAACAATATAGGTCCGGCTACCGTACATGTTTTTAACGAAGAATATCAGCTGATTGACACCACGTATTATGAGAAGGGGGACTTTTTCAATTTCTATAGCGGGCTCGAACCAAGGTTTGCTGCAAACTATATGCTGAATGATCGGCAATCGCTGAAAGCAAGCTATTCCCGTACTCGTCAATATTTGCAGCTGGCCAGTAATTCTGCTGCCGGAACTCCACTTGAAATCTGGTTTCCCGCATCTCCCAATATTGAGCCACAGATATCGGACCAGGTCTCTGTTGGTTATTTCCGAAACTTCCTTGAGAATAAACTTCAATCGTCGGTAGAGCTCTATTATAAGAAGATGAATAACTCCATCGATTTCAGGGACCATGCGCAGTTATTCCTGAATCCAGGTCTGGATGGAGAAATCAGAATCGGAGAAGCCACCTCCATGGGTGCAGAATTTTACGTGAAATATGCAAGCGGTGGATTTTCAGGGTGGATCAGTTATACACTTTCGAAAACCATGCGGACATTTGCTGAGATCAATGATGGAAATCCTTATCCGGCTCCCTACGACAGACCAAACGATCTTGCCTTAGTGCTCAGTTATGATATAACACAAAGGATTAGTCTGGCTGCCAACTGGATCTATAGTACCGGTCTTCCCTTTACCCTTCCATCGGGCAGATATGAGGTAATGAACAGTATCCTTCCCTTATATACCGGAAGGAACGAATACAGGCTCCCAGACTATCACCGTCTGGATCTCTCCTTTACACTAAGGGGCAAAGAGAAACCGGGAAAACGATGGAGAGGGGAGTGGAATCTCTCCTTATATAATGCATATGCCAGGAAGAATGTATGGACGCTCAATTTTGTGGAGGATGAAGCTCAACCCGATGTGACCCATGCCGAAATGACCTATCTTTTCTCTATTGTCCCGGCCATTACTTATAATTTTAAATTCTGATGAGGCTGAGATATACATATCGTAGTGTTCTTATTCTGATTGCGGCCCTGATCCTGGCTACAGCCTGTACGGAAAAAATCGATATTGAACTTGATTCCACCTATGCGAGGCTGGTTGTAGAGGGAGCTGTTACCAGCGACTCGCTTAATCACTATGTTCTACTCTCAATAACAAGTAATTACTTTTCAAACAGGCCTTCTCCCAAGGTTCAGGATGCAGTAGTTGAACTTTCTTTCGGGAATGAAACCATGCAATTAATAGAAAATGATACAGTTCCCGGCCGATATGAAACACCCCATGCATTCAGGGGAACAATTGGTACAAGCTATAATCTGAATATCAGTCAACTGGACGTGGATCAGGACGGACAGGAAGAAGTATATCATTCCTCAAGTACCATGCAAGGCGGGGCAGAGCTTGAAAAAATTGAGATTAAGTACTTCTCAACCCCGGTAGCCTCAGGATACACGGTTTTTATGTATTTATATCATACTGCCGAGATCAGGGAGTGGTTTGGATTTAAACTGATCAAAAACGGGATTCTGCTAAGCAATACACTTGAACAATACTCCGTTCTATCCGATGAAATATTTGATAGCGGCTATTTTCCAGGATTTCCAGTTGGATTTTTAAGTGATGACGAAAGCGATGAAGTTGTTTATCCGGGCGACACCATCACTTTTGAACTTAACTGTATCGAACAGTCATACTACAATTTCGTTAACGAGGCTCAATTGGAGATTGCAGGAAATTTCCCCCTTTTCTCGGGGCCGCCTTCCAATGTTGTATCCAATATAGACAATGGGGCAATGGGGACATTTGCTGCTTACTCCATTCAGCGTTATTCTGTAATTCTGGAATAGGGATCCATAAAAAGAGGGGCTGCCTCCGTAGAGACAGCCCCTGCTATATCTTACCTTGTTTACTTGCTTAGTAGAGTGATAACTGACGCTTGTTCTTCACTACAATCTCAGGAGAACCGTCAAAAGTGGTTATCAGTCCGTTTATGGTAATGTGTTCGCCCAGGAAGAAACTCTCAGGTCTCCAGCTGAATTTGCGTGCCACATGTCCCGGAACAACCACGGTGAACTGCTGGTAGGGGAAGTCCCCTCCAAAGAAGAGCAGAAAATCGTCGGTCTCATTGTTGTGCCAGGTTGCATAAACCCTTCCGTACACGTAAGCCACCTCACCCAGGTTGTACTTGGCATCGAATACAGAGATGCTCTGAATCCTGTGACCGTAGTTATAGCTCCAATGGAATCCCGGGTACCATCTGTGATAGTCACGGTACATATTCCGGTTCCAGTAGAAGTCTCCATAGGTGGGGTAGTAGAGCACGTGGTAGCTGTTAAGATATGTATTATGGTGATAGTGGAATTTAACTTTAGTGGTGGGATAGGCATAGTGATAGTGATTCCCACCATAATATGCCCTATTGTTATAATAGTTCTTGTTTTTAACAGGTGCACTATATCGTGCATTTTCTGTGAATTTATTATTTGGTTTGCGGTAGGTACTGTTCGGATTTTTAGTTGAAGTCATGCTAACAGGTTTGCGTACCTCCTGCCTGGGTTCTTTATATCCATTCTGGTTGCGTACCT
>JAUVIT010000202.1 GCA_030592605.1 Bacteroidota bacterium | reverse complement strand
TACGCTGACGGCCCTGATACATCCCTACCTGGACTGGTACGAAGGCCGGGAGTATGCTCTTCATCCCTTCAAGGATGCATACTTTGACATTGACAGCCAATGGGACGGTCTGTCACATGCCAATGTGAAACTATTGAGTCTGCTTGGCTGGCTAAGTCTGATCATTCTGATACTTGCAGTATTCAACTACATCAACCTGACCATCGCACAGAGCACGGGCAGACTGCACGAACTGGGAGTTAAGCAGGTATTTGGTGCTGACCGTCCCTGGCTGATCAGGCAGTTTATCCGGGAAGCCTTCTTGCAGGTTGCTCTGGCCCTGATTCTGGCTTTTGTGCTGGCCATCTTCCTGAAGCCAGTGCTTGGAGGCATCCTGGGGAAAGATATCGATCTATGGATGATTCTAAAAGATCCCCTGACCCTGCTTCTGGTTCTTATGGGCTTGCCCCTGGTGGCAGGATTATCGGGGATTTACCCGGCCCTGGCCATCCTCAGGTTAGAACCCCGTGAAATGCTGTTCAGGCAAGTCGGACTTGCACGCAGAAGCTTTGATATCCGTCGCCTGCTGACCATCCTGCAATTCACGGTCCTGGTAGCACTGATCATTTCCGTATTAACCCTGGTCAAACAACTCAGATATGTGGAGGACAAGGATCTGGGTTACAGCACTGAGTTACTGGTCCGTCTGATGGTGCATTATCGCATCGAAGACAAGGTCCCCGCCATGATGGAAGACATTTCATCCCTGGCCGTGGTGAAAAACTGTTGTGCATCCATGGGAACCCCCGGTGCCATCTGGAGCAGTTCCAGCGATGACAATCTGGCTACTTCCCACATTTCGGCCGACTACCGTTTCATGGAGACCTTTGAGCTTGAACTCAGATATGGGAGAAATTTCTTCCCGGCAGAATCCACCGAAGTATGCCTGATCAATGAATCTTTACTCAGCGACCTGGGGGGATGGGATTCGGCAGAAAATCGTCAGGTGTTTGGTCTTCAGGTGGTGGGTGCATTCAAGGATTTCCATTTCGAGGACCTTTACACCCCCATGGGGAACTTACAGATCCGAAATGAGCCTGATGTAGCCCATCTGGTCATCCGCTTTTATCCGGGCGACATTGCTCAGGCCCTTTCCAATGTGGAAGAAGTTTTCGAAAAACATGCGCCAGGTTTTGCTTTTAACTATGAGTTTTATGATGAATGGATGCAGGCCAAATATGCACAGGAAGAAAAAAGGTCACAGAGTATTCGCCTGCTTTCCCTTGTCGCCATCCTTTTGTCCTGCATGGGCCTCTTTGGGATGGCACAATATGCTGCCCGCAGACGGGTTAGGGAGATTGGAATCCGGAAGGTAAACGGAGCTACTGAAGGACAGATTCTAAGAATGCTGAACCTAGACTTTCTGCAATGGATCCTTCCGGGCATTGCCTTCGGAATCCCTCTGGGCTGGTACTTTATGCAGAAGTGGCTGGCTGGATTTGCTTACAAAACCCGGCTGGACTGGTGGATCTTTGGCCTGGCAGCCCTGCTTGCCCTGGTGGTGGCCATTCTGACTGTTAGCTGGCAAAGCTGGAGGGCCGCCAGGAGAAATCCTGTGGAAGCACTACGCTATGAATAATCCGAAAAACAGAAGCAAATGAAAGCTTTACAAAATTTGATCCTGCTGATCCTCTTCCTGGGAATGCAAGCCTGCAACATTAGACCTAATGTTCCCTCCTACCTTGTTGATCATGAAAGCTTATTCAGGGAAAATCCCCGGGAAGCCAACCTGTTATGGTTCCAGGAGGCAAAATACGGGATGTTTATCCATTATGGCTTGTACAGCCTGCTGGAGAAGGGAGAGTGGGTGCAATTGCGCGATACCATCCCTGTTGCAGAGTATGCCTTACTTAAGGACCGATTTACAGCAGAACATTTTGATGCAGACAGGATCACTGATATCGCTATTCAAGGAGGAATGAAATATATCACCATTACCTCCAAGCACCATGATGGCTTCTGCCTGTTCGAAACCAAAGCCACGGATTTCAATGTGATGAACTCCCCTTGCGGCCGTGACCTGATCGGGGAACTATATGATGCATGTGAAAGAAAGGGATTGGCGCTGTTTCTCTACTACTCCTATGGTGCCGACTGGAAGCACCCCTACTTCTATTCCAGGGAGAGTGGTTGGGCTAACGCCCGTCCAGCCTACACGGAACCTCAACCAGAGTACAAGTATGAGAAGGAGGCTGATTTCAATATATACGTAGACTTCGTGCATCAGCAACTCACCGAACTTCTTACTCAATATCCCAACATTGCCGGCATCTGGTTCGATCCCATCATGGGCTATTACAGTCGCCCCGATCTTTTCCCCATCGACTCCACTTATGCCCTGGTAAGATCGCTCTCCCCCCATGCGCTGATCTCATTTAAACAGGGTGCCAACGGGGACGAGGACTTTATGGCTCCTGAGAGAGGAGGTGCGGCCAGGGTGGGCCAGCAGTTTGAGGTAGCCAGAAAGGTGTATGAACTGAACAAAGATAAGCCCAGGGAAATATGCAATACCCTTCAGCCACATGCCTGGGGATACAACAAAGCACACGACGGCAATCATAAAACTGCAGATGAGATCATACAGATGTTGGAAGATGCCCGTGGCAATGATGCCAATCTTCTGCTAAATGTGGGACCAAAAGGTGATGGTTCCTTTCCGGAGGAGGATATTGCTGCCATAACTGAGGCTGGAGCTAGGCTTTAAATCTACCACAGGAATATATTTGACTTATATTCAATCCGTTTGTAAATTGCATATAACCAACTCCTTTAGCTCATGTCTGATAAACTCAAAGGACTTCCCCGGTTCTGGAAAGAGGTAAAAAGACGTAATGTACTCCGATCTTTGGCCATCTATGCAGGTACTGCCTTTATTATCCTTGAAGCATCGACCATTGTCTTTCCCCGTTGGGGCCTCCCCGACTGGAGCATCGACCTGGTGCTATATCTGCTTATCCTGGGAGTATTCATCAATGTCATTGTGTCCTGGATCTTCGATATCACTCCCCAGGGAATACAAAAAACCAAAGCCCTGGAAGAGATTCAACCAAATGAGAAACCCTCTGATTCCAAAAAGTGGAAAGCAGCCACCTATGTGAGCCTGATGGTTATTGTGGCCCTGATCATTTTTAATGTGGTGCCAACAAAGGATCTGAAAGCAGGTGATATCCAATCTCTGCTGATTTTGCCTTTTGACAATTTCACAGGTGATGACCAGCTGGATTACGTGGCTGCCGGTATGCATTCTTCCCTGATCGGTGATATGGGAAGGATCAGCGGATTGCGAGTAATTTCAAAGACCACGGCAAATATTTATAAGAATCTAGGCCTTCCCTTGCCCCAGATCGCATCAGAATTAAATGCAGATATAGTGATAGAACCCACTGTGATGTGCTATGGAGACAGTATTTGTCTTCAGATCAGGGTGGTCACTCCTTTTCCCGAGGAGAAACAAATCTGGATAGGTGAATACAAAGAGGATAGAAATGACATATTAAACTTGTATAACCGCATAACTAAACAAATAGCAGATGAAATCAAAGTCAGTTTAACCCCTCATGAGGAAGAGGTCCTGGCCGAAACAAGAGACGTAAATATAGAAGCCTATGATTTTTATATGAAGGGTAAGTATTACTGGGACCAGCTTACTCCCGAGGCACTGCAAATGGCACTTGAATACTTCAATAAAGCCATCGAAGCAGATCCACAGTGGGCAGAACCATATGCCGGAGTAGCTGAATTCTGGATGGGAGTAAGACAGATGGGCCTTGCACCAAACGAAATCACCGTACCGAATATCTACAAATACCTGAATAAAGCCATGGAGCTGGATCCGAATTCTGTAAAAACACAATATATCAATGCCGGGGTTGCAGTTTGGACCGGTTATGAATGGTCAAAGGGGGAGAGTGAATTCTTAAAGGTCATAGAAATGAATCCCAATGATGCGTATGCCAGGGCCTACTATGCGCATCTGCTATTATTTCTAAAACGGCACGATGAAGCTTATGCGCAGGCTAAGAAGGCATTGGAACTTGATCCCCTGAATCCCCTGATCCAGGGCATGGTGGCAATTACCTACCTGCACATTGGAAGGTATGAAGAGTCCATGGAACTGGCAAACAAAGCTCTTGTAATGGTACCAAATCATCCACTTGGATTGAATGCGCTCTGGTCAGGCAATGACCATTTTGGAAACTTTGAAGAGGCAACAACATATTGTGGAAAGCTTTTCGGTCTGGATGAAGAAATGATGGTACAGCTTATGGATACCTTCAAAAAACAGGGCTACATAGCTGCCCTGGAGGAGATTCTTTCATTCGTAGAAAGCATTCCTGATGAGGAAATTCCGGTATCTGCTTCCATAAGAATTGCATGGTTGCATATGAAAACAGGCGGAGTGGATAAGGCGCTTTCCATACTGGAAACAGAGCTGGAAGAACAAGCTGCGGATTTGCATTATGTATTCACAGGCTCTGGATTATATAAGGAGATTGCAGACCATCCCCGTTTTCTTGCCATTCAAGAAGAAATGGGACTTCCCCCGTTATAAACACAATGCTTTGCATCGAAGAATTGCTCTGAACAATCAAATAATGGAATCCCATGCCCAATAAACCCGGCAGATTTATCCATTTCTGGAAGGAACTTCGGAGACGTAATGTGCTCCGCTCCCTTGCCATCTACGCAGGTACCGCCTTTATCATCCTTGAAGCGGCCACC
>JAUVIT010000263.1 GCA_030592605.1 Bacteroidota bacterium | reverse complement strand
TATAAATCGGTGATGTACCTGGTAAGAGAAGCCATTAAAGAATAAGCATCTGCCTTATGGCCGACCTTTCTCCTGCCTGCAGGCGGTAGGAATAGAGTCCGGGTTCAAGCTCATTGGCCTCCACCCCCATTGTATGGGATCCTGGTCCGTACAAGCTGTTTGCCAGTGTCCGGACTTTCCTGCCCATGGCATCATACACCTCCAGCAAAATATGCTGCTTTGTGGGAAGCGAAAAACCAATGGTCGAGTAGTCAGCAAAGGGATTGGGATGATTCTGTTCCAGTTTCAGCGCTGCATTCTCCTGATTCAGACCAGTGACACCGTCCTGATAGACCCTCACATAATCGATCACCAGATCCTGAGGAAAAACAGTGCTTCCATCGGGTGACCCGGGCCAGTTACCTCCTACAGCCAGGTTGATCAGCAGGTGGAAGCGCTTGTTAAAGGGTGCCGGGAAAGCAGCTGAACTACTGTACCACATGCCCGTTCCCAGCTGTTGGAAGCGTTCCCCATCCACATACCAGCGTAGCTCTCCCTCCTCCCATTCCAGGGCAAAGGTGTGAAAGTCCCTGTGGAAAGCTGTGTCACTTGTCTCATAGTCCGTTCCCCTGTATTCGTTATTTGGCCACTGTCCGCCGTAGTGGATTGTCCCGTGCACCACGGTGGTATCATGACCCAGATACTCCATAATATCAATCTCCCCACTGGAAGCCCACCCCCCGTAATCGCTGTCAGTGGGAAGCATCCAGATGGCGGCCCAGAGTCCTTGACCCACAGGCATTTTTGCCCTGAACTCAAAACGTCCATAGGTCCAATCGCCCATATTGATAGTCCGGATCCTGCCTGAAGTATACTGGCTGGACTCCACGTTTTCCCGTTTGGCCGTAATGGTCATCACCCCGTCAGCAACCTGAACATTCTCTTCCTGGTAGTACTGCAGTTCATTATTTCCCCAGCGATCAAGTCCGTATTCCGATCCGGTTCCGGTCATGTAGGACCATTTTTCAGTATTCAGGGTATCTCCGTCAAACTCATCGGCCCACACCAGTTTCCAGTTTTGTCCATACACACCTGTAAGGGTCATTATCAGACCAAGTAGTAGTAGTTGCTTCTTCACCATCCTATATTTCAGTTCTTAATGCAATAAAGTTTCTTGTCCCCTTTAAAAAGATAGGCATCACCGGCTACAGCCACAGAGGCCCAGAAGCGGTCATCCAGGGTATTTTCACCCAGGAGTTCAAATTCTCTGCCTGCTTTGATCACTTTTGTGACCCCCTTCTCATCAAAGAAGAAGATCTTGTCACCGTGGGCCCACGGACTTGCCCAGCAGGCTCCAACATTGCCAATTTTCTCCTGATAAACAAAAGCTCCGGTCTCAGCTTCAAGACAGGTAACTTCCCCTCCCCTGCTACTGATCAAGTAAACAAGTCCATTGTAGAGAAGCGGTGAAGGACTCCCCAGGAAGGCAGCATCCGGATTGAACCAGGCCACTCCGTCGCTGGCAAGGCTCCCCGAATCCGGGGTAATATCACCTTCCGCACCTGCCTCAATGGCAAAGAATGTTCCCTTTACGTCTCTGTAACCAGCATTGCCCATAAAAAGAAAGTCCTTATCAGATGTTGGTGAGGGAATGTTGTAATGTCCGTCCATCTGAACTTCCCAGAGGATTTCGCCCGTGGCCGGATCATAGGCCCGTGCTCTTTTGCCACCTGTCACCAACTCGTTTCGCACACTGTTCTTCCATATATAGGGAGTTCCGTAATTCGTAAGCTCATCGCGCTCCACCCTCCAGATCTCATCACCGCTTTCGGCTTCCAGCGCTACCAGGAAAGACTGCTCTTCATTATCTACCTGTACAAACAGCCGGTCCTTGTAAAGTAGTGGTGAGGATCCGGTTCCCCACCCCCGCTGGGTCTCAAAGGCACCAAGGTCCTTCTTCCATACCAGGGTTCCCTCCATGTCGTAGCAGAAAAGTCCGGTCATTCCAAAATAGACAAATACCCGCTTTCCATCGCTTACCGGCGTTTCAGAGGCATAGTTGGTCCTTGCATGCTTTTTAATTCTGGGACTGCCCTCATGGGCCACCTGCTTCCAGAGTTCTTTACCCGTCACCAGATCCACACAGGTGAGTTCCCACCTGTATACATCTTGCAGGTAGAGATCCTGGTTTTCCTGCTCACCTTCACCTTCTCCGGGTTTGTTAATCTTTACAGCTACCGTGGAGGCCACAAATACTTGATTTCCACTTTTAATGGGTGAGGCCCAGCCCTCGCCTTCCACATCAAAGGTCCAGGCCACATTCAAATCCTCCCCCCATTCGGCTGGCAAGTTTTCACCTGAAACAATCATGCTTGCATCCGGTCCTCTGAATTGGGGCCAGTTGTTACTGCTTGTTGTGCAGGCACTCATAATGATCATCCCTACGAGAGCCATCCAGACTATAACAGCTGATTTTCGATTCGTAATTTTCATAGCAAAAGTTTAGATAGAAGTACTGATTGCAATATACTATAAAAACATTATGTTCTTTCGCGAAAGAGGATATCCAGCCGGAAAGCCCTGATTTTAGTAAGGTCCTCATATTAAATACGTTTAGTCAAAAAGAATTTGACTTTGAATGCATAATTCCCTATCTTATATGGCTTCATCCTGATATCAGGATATTATCCTCCTCATTACAACGGCTCCTGAGTAACTCTAAGTGGGAGACCTGTGTTCATGCTAGTTTGTCAAAATCCTTAAAAGATGAAAGCATGCGGAGACAACTGAACAGATTCAGTATTATACTGGCACTTCTCCTTTTATCCACCAGTATCATCATCGCACAGAACAGTGGTTCCGCGCTGGCTGTCATTTCCGATGTGCGGGGAACCGTACTCGTAAACATCGCAGGGAATGATGAGCCCATGAAAGCGGTTTTTGGAACCCAGCTGGTGCAGGGAGACCGGGTGGAGACAGGCAGAAAGGCAAGTGTTTCCATGCTGTTTTCCAACGGCAATCTGATCAGCCTGGGGGCCAATAGCAATATCACCATCTCCGGGAATCAATCGGGCAGTCCCTCCAGAAACATTGGATCGGGGATGGCAGGAAACTTCTCAGATCTGGCTATGCGGCAGGACAATAAAGGGGAGATGGGTGTGCTGATGGACCTTCGGTCCGATGAAACTTCCCAGCTGATTCTACCACTGAGCCCTTGTAATACAATGATTTCGACCCTGAAACCCAGACTGCAATGGAAGTCCATGAAACCGGCTGATGAATACGTGGTCAGGATCTATAACAGTCAGGGACTGATTTGGGAGCATCGTACAACAGCCACTTATCTGGATTTTCCTGAGGATGAACCTGGCCTTGAGTACGGGACTTCCTATTTCTGGAATGTGGAAGGCGAAGATTTGATCAATTCATTCCGATCTCTTAATCAAAATTTTACAGTGCTGTCCTACGACAAGATCATTGAGATTAAAAATGAAGAACAGAAGTTATTGGGGATGTTTACCGACGATCCGGGCAGTTCCAGCCTGCATTCTCTGCTTGGTGCCTACTACGCCAGTTCAGGCTTATTGGAAGAAGCCATTCATGAATTTGAGGTGGTCCGGGATGCCAACCCGGATGCCACCTTGCCCCATGAGATCCTCGGAGGCCTCTACAGTGATGTGGGGATAAAGGATCTTGCCATTGCAGAATTACAGAAAGCTTTGATAATCGAAAAAGATAAATAAAACCCTCTGATCTGCCAATATGATGTGTAAGAGTATTGTCACTCTGTCTGGTCCCTGAAAGTGGCCACCAATAGGAAACTATTCTTTCTGATCCTGATTCTTGTTCCTGTCTTTACCCTTGCAGGGGCCGCTCAGGATCCACAGGAGGCCTTTGAAAAGGATCTCATTGCAGCCTGCAGTGAGAATCATGCGTCCCGTATCGATTCACTTATCCTGGAACACCGGCTATGGGTAAAACCGTTGGTCGACCGGCTTATCAACGAATTCAT
>JAUVIT010000302.1 GCA_030592605.1 Bacteroidota bacterium | reverse complement strand
TATACTCTGGGTGCGTAATGCACTCAGGAGAACATCCCTGTTTTTCTTTCAGACTGACATATTCGCCGATTTTTTATATTGGTATACTATTTGAAAGTAATGGACCAATAAAAAAGGGTAAATTTGTCATTTCTCGACAAACATTATAAACCAAATAATCACATCGGATCATGGATGTAGGCAAATTAATAGGTAAATTTTTGGGCAGTCAGTCAGACAGGGATATGCGCGAGGTGACGCCTTAGGTGGAATTGGTTAAAAATGCATATGAGCCTCTTCCCCAGCTGAGTAACGATCAGTTACGTGAGCGTTCTGCAGTTTTGAAGCAGAAGGTGGCGGATTTTGTGGCAGAAGAGAAATCCGAATTGGAAGCATTGAAGGCTAAAGCCGAAGATCCTGAAGTGGACGTAAGTGAAAAGGAATCGATCTATAAGCAGATCGATAAGCTGGATGAGGAGATCGATGAGAAATATGAGGTGGTTCTGAATGAAATCCTCCCGGAGGCTTTTGCTGTGATCAAAGATACTGCCCGCCGCTTTAAGGAGAATGAAGAGTTAGAGGTTACGGCCCTGGAATATGACAGGACACTGGCCGCCGCCAGGGAGTCGGTGGAGATCAAGGGGAACAGGGCCATATGGCAGAACCACTGGATGGCAGGAGGAAATGAGATTACCTGGGATATGGTTCATTATGATGTGCAGCTGATTGGTGGTGTGGCCCTGCATAGTGGGAAAATTGCAGAAATGGCAACGGGCGAAGGAAAGACCCTTGTTGCTACCCTTCCTGTCTTCCTGAATGCACTCTCGGGGAAAGGTGTCCATCTGGTTACAGTTAATGATTACCTTGCCAAGCGTGACTCAGAATGGATGGGCCCCATATATGAGTTTCACGGACTTACCGTGGACTGTATTGACAAGCACCAACCCAATTCCGAAGCCAGAAGAAAAGCCTATAACTGCGATATCACATTTGGGACCAATAATGAATTTGGTTTTGACTATCTGCGCGACAATATGGCGCACAGTCCGGATGCACTGGTTCAGCGTAAGCACAACTATTCCATTGTGGATGAGGTGGATTCGGTACTTGTGGATGATGCACGGACCCCTTTAATCATTTCCGGGCCCATTCCCAAGGGTGATGACCAGGAGTTTGGAGACTATAAGCCCAAGGTAGAGAAGCTTATCAGCGTGCAACGCCAGCTGGTCAATACAATCTTTACAGAAGCGAGAAAGCTGCTTGCCGAAGGCAATACAGAAAAAGCCGGATTTAAACTGCTTCAGGCACACAAAGGTTTGCCCAAGTACAAACCTTTGATAAAGCTATTGAGTGAAGAGGGCAACAAGTCGCTGATGCTGAAAACTGAGAATCACTACATGCAGGAGCAATCCAAGAATATGCATCTGGTGACCGATGATCTCTATTTTATCATTGAGGAAAAGCAAAATTCGGTCGAGCTGACAGAGAAGGGGATCGATGTTATAACAGGTTCCTCAGACGATCCATCCTTCTTTATCATGCCCGATATAGGGTCAGAAGTGGCGGAGATCGAACGTTCCACTATGAGCGATAAGAAAAAGCTGGAAATTAAAGATAAGATGCTCCAGGAGTATGCTGTGAAGTCAGAACGGATACATACCGTTAACCAGCTTATGAAAGCATATGCCATGTTTGAAAAAGAGGTGGAATATGTGGTGATGGATAACAAGGTGAAGATCGTGGATGAACAGACAGGCCGTATCATGGAGGGCAGAAGGTACAGCGACGGACTTCACCAGGCCATCGAAGCCAAGGAAAATGTGAAGGTGGAAGCGGCCACTCAAACCTGGGCCACCATAACCCTGCAGAACTTTTTCAGGATGTACCACAAGCTTGCTGGTATGACAGGGACAGCCGAAACCGAGGCAGGCGAATTGTGGGACATCTACAAACTGGATGTGATGGTCATCCCAACCAACCGGCCCATTGTTAGGGACGACCAGGAGGACCTGGTTTATAAAACCAAAAGGGAGAAATACAATGCGGTTATTGATGAGCTGGTAAGTCTTAATAAGGCAGGACGTCCTGCACTTGTGGGTACCACTACTGTTGAAGTGTCGGAGCTGCTTTCTAAAATGCTTAAGATCCGAAGAATCGATCACAATGTGCTGAATGCCAAGTTGCACCAGAGGGAGGCCGATGTGGTTGCCCAGGCGGGTATAGCTGGAACAGTTACTATAGCCACCAACATGGCTGGAAGGGGAACCGATATTAAGTTATCCGACCAGGTGAAGAGCGATGGTGGATTGGCCATCATAGGAACCGAGAGACACGAATCCAGACGGGTAGACCGCCAGTTACGGGGACGTTCGGGGCGGCAGGGTGATCCGGGTTCATCCTCGTTCTATGTTTGTCTGGAGGATGATCTGATGCGTCTTTTTGGATCCGAACGTATTGCGGGTATGATGGACAAGCTGGGTTTGAAAGAAGGAGAGGTGATTCAACACTCTATGATCACCAAATCCATCGAACGGGCTCAGAGAAAGGTGGAGGAGAACAACTTTGGAATCCGTAAGAATCTGCTGGAATATGACGATGTGATGAATTCACAACGTGAGGTAATCTACAAGCGTAGAAAACACGCACTCTATGGGGAGCGTATTGGCCTTGATATTGCCAATATGATGTTCGATGTAACGGAGAGTATTGTAAATGAATACCATACCAACGGAGAGTATGATGGTTTCAAGCTGGAGCTGATTCGCTACTTTTCCATTGAGTCCCCTGTTTCTGCCGAGGAGTTCAGGAGTATGGACAGTAATGAGCTGGTCGATAAGATCTATGAGAATTTACTGGAAGCATATAAAAGAAAGCAGGAAAGTATATCGGAACAGGCCATGCCAGTGATCAACCAGGTATATGAACACCAGCGCCAGGTATATGAGAATATTGTTGTTCCTGTTTCGGATGGGACCAGGGTTTTCCAGGTGCTTGCTAATCTGGAGAATTGTTACAATTCTGGCGGCAAGGAGCTGGTTCGCTCCTATGAAAAGAGCATTATCCTGGCAACCATAGATCAATCCTGGCAGGAACATCTCCGCGAACTGGACGATCTGCGGCAATCGGTGCGAAATGCCCAGTATGAACAGAAGGATCCCTTGCTGATCTATAAGTTTGAGGCATTCGAATTGTTCACAGCCATGATCGATAAGGTGAATAAAGATGTGGTTTCTACCCTTATGAAAGCCCATATTCCGATCAAGGATCCCAATAGTGTGCAAAGGGCTGTAGCACCGAAGAAGATGGACCTGAGCAAATTTGAAGCCAACAAGGACGAGATGAACAGCTACAACGATCCCTCAGGCGGGGGCAAAGGAAAAGATGGGCGAACTCAGGCTCAACAGCCAGTAAGAGTTGAAAAGAAAGTGGGACGAAATGATCCTTGTCCCTGCGGGAGCGGAAAGAAATATAAGGCTTGTCACGGCAGACCTGGTGCC
>JAUVIT010000064.1 GCA_030592605.1 Bacteroidota bacterium | reverse complement strand
TGAGCATTGGAGGCTCCTTCAAGCCTGGAGATAAAGCGGATCACATCATAGTCTCGTTGACGCATAGAGGCACTGATGAAATCGAAAGTCTTCTGGCGTACGGTAATCAGATCTTTGCTATCATCGTAATAGACAAATCCATATTTTGCCAGGCCCATCAATAGATGACGTACCTGGTAAGGCGGGTAACCGATATAATGGGCATAATTTGGCATGGCAAATGTCCGTCCACCAAGCATATTTGAATAAGTGTAGAGCTGTGCCAGGGGGTGCTCAATATCCATGCCCTGCAGGTCCAGAAAAAAACCGTAGTCAAAAAAGGTTGATGATTCAAACGTCGCTCGCCCAACCGACGTCCCCTGAAGGGCCTGTAGTTTCATGAAAGATTCTCCCCTGGTCCAGCTTAGCTCATCGAAATTCATATCGATGTTGTGATAGCTGTTGGAGTACGGGCCCAGCGACTTAAAATCTTCCGACTTATTTAGCCGCAGCAGATCTTTGCTTACATCAAATGAAAGTTCAAGGTCGGGATGAAAGATTGAGTCCTGACCAAAATAGATGGAGATGGAAGCATGAGGCGACCTGATAAATCTAGCATTCATAGCTACCCGGTTCGTTTTAGCCTTTAACCGAAGGGTGTCATTGGCGAAGATTTCCAGCACAGCAGGTTCTCCTCCCACAGATGAACCTACCAGGTTGGCTCCCTCAATGGCTAATCCCCCGCTATAATGTATACCCGGTATGAAGTTTTCAATTCTGTAGGAGTTTTTATAAGAGAGAAATTTTGGATAGACAATGGAACTCAGGTCCTTTATGAGTGTTACCTTATCTTCTAATTTTCCCAGGGCAATCCCCTCAAACAAGGCCGGGTAGAAAAGCTTTGCAGAATCGGCTGTATATCCCGGAGTCTTCAGGTTGATCCTGTAATCACCCAGTACTGCGTTCAATTCATTTTCCGGCATGCCGGCCCGCTCCCAGGTCACCATGCCATGGCTACCATACCAGTGAAGCTCAAATGGATCAATATATCCTGTGGCGTTCTTTATCTGAATATAATCCCTGTCGAAATAGCAGGCAACAATTACATCATCGAAATCCACTGTCAATTTCTCATCCGTACGAAATTGGAATGTTGGACTTGATACCCTCCAAACAATGGAGTTTGACCTGTATAGTATATTGTCTTCCAGCAGATTCAGCGACAAGGTAAGTAGCTGATCAATGGCCACAAGGGATGCATCATTCCTCTTCAGAAACAGGGTGAATCCCTCCAGCCATTCTTCATACCCATGGGATGTTTTGTGCTCCGTGAAAAACTCCATCATGATACGCTGATACTTGATAAAGTGAGGTCTTGGCCTGCATCTGCGTTTAAGCATCAAATTTGATACCTCAATGATCTCCAGCTGCTGTTCATAGGAGAGGGAATCATATACGTGAAGAAAACGTTGAAAATCACCTATCTCTGATGTCTCAAGATGGACCCCGGTAAATATGCTTAGTTCATTTACATATTGTCCGGTATCACTGGTGAATTCCCTGATGGATTGTGCAATCAGCAGCTTGGCCAGAAGAAGAAAGGTAAGGGATATGATAGCTTTTTTCATACTTCCTGATCAAGGTTCTGCATTCGTAAAGGTGAGGGAAATCCAGTTGGATTCCTCTCCGGTACTCAAGTGTTTCAGGTCACATCTATAGGCTTCATTCAGTACAAATTGCACATCCTCAGCAAGAATACCGCTGATCACCATCAGGCCCTGATCAAGAAGGTGCTCTGTATAAACAGACATATCCCTGACCAGTGTATTCCTTGTGATGTTGGCAAAGATCATATTAAACATATCCTTGTATAGAACGCTCACATCACCAAGCCTAACCTCCATGGCGGTAACCCCGTTCTTCTTAATGTTTTCCAGGGCATTTTCATAGGCCCACTGATCATTGTCCACCCCCAGGACCCTGGCTGCCCCCTTCTTGCAGGCATATATTCCCAACACGCCGGTCCCGCATCCCATATCGAGAATTTTTTTTCCCTCAAGAAGGTGATTTCCCATTTCCCTGATCATCAACTTGGTTGTATGATGATGACCGGTACCAAAAGACATCTTTGGTTCAATCACCAGGGTACATTCAAGGTCATTGGAGGAGTCATGAAAGGGCGCCCTGATAAGCACCCTTTCATCGATGACCACCGGGTCGAACTTCTTCTCCCACTCCTCATTCCAGTTCTGATCTTCAGTCCTGTGGAATCTGTACTGAACCTTAATGTTTAAACCTGCCAGTTCATCAATCAGCTGATTCAGAGCTTCAGGAACATAAGCTTCCTCATTAATAAAGGCCTGGATATCGTCTTCACCCTCCACAAATCCCTCAAAACCGATCTGTGCCATAAGCGCAAAAAGGATCTCCTTTTCAGTACTACTCCATGATCGGGCCGGTATAACGAATTCGAGGTATGCCATTGAGGCTGCTTAGGCTAATATGCATTCACAATTGCCAGAAAGTCTTCCGCTTTCAGAGCTGCTCCGCCAATCAATCCACCATCCACATCAGGATTGGCAAAAATTTCTGAGGCATTTGAAGGTTTACAGCTTCCTCCATAGAGGATGGTCATATCTTCAGCCACCTGCTTATCAAACAGCTCCACCAGTAGATCCCTGATAAATTTATGCATCTCCTGTGCCTGATCCGGAGTGGCAACAACACCTGTTCCAATTGCCCACACCGGTTCATAAGCAATAACTATCTTGCTCATATCCTCCTTTGACAGACCTGCCAGACCCACTGAAAGCTGCTCCCTGATTACATCATAAAGTTTCCCCCCTTCACGCTCCTCAAGCACTTCTCCACAGCAGAAAATAGGCTTCAATCCTTTTGAAAGTGCAATTTTTGTCTTTTTGTTCAATAGTGCATCGTCCTCATGATAAAAGGAACGCCTCTCAGAGTGCCCGATAATGACATACTCTACTCCCACTGAAACCAGCATATCTGGAGCTATCTCCCCGGTATAGGCACCGGACTCCTCTGATGCACAATTCTGAGCTCCCAGCTTCACACCATCAATCAAGTCGTTCACTCTGCTCAAGTGAGTATAAGGAGGAGCTATTATAACCAGTGCATCACTTTGTTTCTCCTGCTCAAGTTTTTCAACGGCTTTAGCAAGTTCCATCCCTTCTTTTAGATCGGTATTCATTTTCCAGTTTCCAGCAACAATTTTCTTTCTCATTTCATTTGTTCGTTAATGATTCTTATTTAAAAATAGTAAAATTCGTAATGTATCGGTGATTTACAATTTATTATACCCTCACCGGTGAAATATAGCCAGTGAGTAATAACACCATTATCAGTGCAAGTATAAAAGCCAGACTTACTCCATTTTCCTGCTTTCTTGCTCCTTCATTCAAAAGCAATTCCGGAATAAAATGATCAAATTCAACCATATCGAAGGAAAACTCCTCGTAGGCTCCTGCATCCATCAGGAGCTGTGCCTCTTCATCAAGTGGTGCTGAAGCATTTCCTATTAGCTCCGACCAGTGAGGATCCAGCTGCTCCAGAAGCGGAAAATCCCTGTAAGCCCATTTCCCCAGGATAATTCCATTCTTTACAAGCATAAATCCAGGATTGGAACGTACAATGGTCTTTAGCATGATTTCATCCCCTGCCAGAAAGGGATATCCAAGATCCAGCTCTGTGGAGATCGATTCCGCCTCAGCAGAGGTGGCTGCTGTCACTGCATAAAAGGAGAAATCACTGGCAAATATTTCAAGTTGCGACCACTCTCCGGCATGGATCAGTGCATCTTTATCTGCATCATCAAGCTTATTAGAAATCATGATCAGGCTGTATTCCCCATCGGATAAGATCTCATCCACCAGGTCGCTTCCGTAAGGGTCCATAATGGCAAAGTCATGAATAGGGGGCTCATAGCCTCGCTTCACCAGCTTTGATTCGCTGTCAACAAATTCCCACTGAAGGGTATCTTTCGGGTAATCTTCCATGGTAAAAGAGCTCGTCTTTCCCGTCTCCTTATCCCTGTAAATCAGGGTGGTCATGTACTCATCCACCGGCATTCCATTGGGTATCTCCATCTCCTCCATGATCACTGTACCCACATCATAGGGTCTGAAATCGATCATTGGCAGATGCCTGTAGTTCCAGAAAGAAAATAGTGAGGCGCTTACAAACAGGATCCCCACCACCATCCATTCGCGGAGAACCGGACCTGAATCATATGCATTGTTCCTGCCGAAATAGAGGATCAAAACAAACACCATCAATACAACATTCTTAAAAAAGGTCTGCCAGTTGGTAAGGATTATGGCATCGCCAAAACAGCCACAGTCCGTTACCGGGTTAAATAATGCCAGAATAAAAGTGAGCAGTGTAAAAAAGGACATAAACCACATCAATACCTGGAAAATGGTCTTTCTCCTGTAACCAAGAATCAGGGTAAGTCCCAGTATCAGTTCAAAGGCAGAAAGAAAGATTCCCATAGGGAGTGCAAGAAACTCCAGAAAGCCCAGTTTAAATGCTGTAAAGTAATCTGCAAACTTGTAGGCCGAACCCAAGGGGTCCACAGCCTTCACAAAGCCGCTGAAGATGAAAACCATCCCCACGATTAAACGACTTAATAAACGAATATACTTCATCCCTGTAACTCCATATTTTTAATAAGCAGATTCGAAATACGATCCGGCGATAGCATTCCTCCATCACTATCGATACAGTCAACAATCTCCAGGTCATCCACATGTTCCTGCAGGGATAGATATACCTGCCGCACCTGCTCCTGAAAATCGAGGTTCTCTTCATGAATATCCCGCTCTCCTTTCAAATAAGCCCTGTCATCTCCGTTCCGCGCTAAATTCAATTGTCTTTTCGTAAACTCGAATGGTACGTTCAGGTACAGGTTCAGATCAGGCCTGGGAAGCTTGTTATATCCGAATTCAAACTCAAGGATCCAATCCCTCAGTCTCTCCTGCTCTTCCCGACCGGCCAGCTTGGCACACTGAAATGCAATATTTGAATAAACATAACGGTCAACAATGACCAGGTTCCCCTCATCCATCCACTGCCTGATCTGAAAAGAGGCATCGGCCCTGTCGCCGGCGAATATCAAAGCAACCAAATAAGGATCAACCTGCATATTGGCACCCATCTCTCCACGCAGAAACCTGGCTATCAGCTCTCCGAATACACCTTCTTCCAGCCTGGGGAAATGGAGATACTTGTACGGAACTGCATTCTGTTCAAGATGTTCCCTCAAAAGTTTCAGCTGGGTGGATTTTCCTGAGCCATCCAGACCTTCTATCACCAAGAAACGCATGAATCTACTATGGATTATTTGTGTATTTTTAAATCAGTTTCTAAACTTACAAAATATAGGCTCAACCTATTTAGAATCCATGAAGAACTTCTCCACATCCAGCCCTCTCTTTTCAAGGAATCTATCACTGAATCTGGGTGGAACGATCATGAACCTCTCAAGCCCGCGTGTGATGGGAATTATCAACGCAACACCTGATTCCTTTTTTGGCGGAAGCCGGGTAAGCGATGCAGCGCAGGCGCTTGAAAAGGCAAGGGAAATGATCCAACAGGGAGCAGATATCCTGGATGTGGGAGCAGTCTCAACCCGGCCGGGCTCCCAGGAGATATCAGAAACAGAAGAATTGGAGCGCCTGTCGCCTGTTCTGGAAGTTTTAAGGGAGGCCTTCCCTGACTTCCCCCTTTCGGTAGATACCTGGAGAGCTGGTGTGGCCCGCACCGTGAGAGAAAGATTCGGAATTCAGTTGATCAATGATATTTCAGCAGGAAGCCTCGACCCCAAAATGTTTCCCACCATGGCACAGCTGGGTATTCCGTATATCATCATGCACATGCAGGGAACACCAGCAAATATGCAGAATGACCCGGCTTATGAAAATGTGGTGGATGAACTGCTGCAGTTCTTTGCTGAAAAGGTGTACAAATTGAGAAAGCTGGGCTTGAATGACATTGTTATTGATCCGGGTTTTGGATTTGGCAAAACTCTTGAACAAAACTACACACTTCTGGGCCAGCTTGATTCCTTCAGGATGTTTGAACTTCCCCTGATGGTAGGGATATCTCGTAAATCAATGATTTACAAACTATTAGAATCCGAACCCGCTCATGCACTCAACGGAAGCACAGCTGCTCACATGGCAGCATTACTTAAAGGCACCAACCTCCTCAGGGTACATGATGTACAGGCCGCCGTGGAAACAGTGAAGATCTTCCAGCAGATTTACTAAATTTGGGCTCAGAACTGTCCCATGCTCAGCGCATTTATACATATCCGACTGCTCGACATCATCGACATCATCCTGGTGGCCGTCCTTTTTTATCAGCTTTATATGTTGATCCGGGGAACTGTGGCTTACAGCATTACCCTGGGTATTGCGGCCATCTATATCTTCTGGTGGGCCGTCCGGGCCATGCAGATGGAGTTGCTCAGCACCATCCTGGGTTCGGTTCTCGGGGTCGGGGTCATTGCGCTGATTATCGTTTTTCAGCAGGAGATTCGACGATTCCTGATATTTATCGGAACCCGATATGTGGATGGGAACCGTATTAGCGTGGAGAAGATCCTGAATCTCCGTTTCGAATCCAAACCCCAGGTAAAGATCCGATCTATCATGAAAGCCGTGATGCAGTTCTCTCTGGATAAAACAGGTGCGCTCATTGTGATCAGCAAGAAATCCAATCTGGATATGTATTCGGAGACCGGTGATATGCTTAATGCCGAGACATCCAGCAGGTTATTTGTCAGCATATTCAATAAAACCAGTCCACTTCATGATGGTGCAGTGATTGTGGAGAATGATAAAGTTAAAGCTGCCAGGGTAATTCTGCCGGTAACTGAGAAAATGGACCTGCCTCCCGAGTATGGTCTGCGGCACCGGGCCGGACTGGGCATTTCTGAGGTAACTGACTCCCTGGTAATCATTGTTTCGGAAGAAACCGGGCAGATCTCTATTGCTGAAAACGGAATTCTTCAAAAGAACATTCCTTCCAGGGTGCTGAGACTGAAACTGGAAGAGGATTTCGATTAAGCAGGCCGTTTTCTGAGAAGTGACTTCTCCTCCCCCTGAACCAGTCTGAGAATATTGGAACGATGCGTGATCAGTACCAATACCACCACAAGCAATGAGAATATTCGGATAGTCAGGTATTCTGATTGAAATACCCAGATGATCCATACGGGGTAAGTAAGGACCGCAGTAAGAGAACCCATTGCCGAGATCCTGGTAAGCAGAAAAACCAGCAGATAGACCCCCATAGCAGCCAGAGCAGCAAAAGGATGAATGGCCAGTGCCACTCCGGTAATGGTGGCCACTCCCTTCCCTCCTCTGAATCCTGCAAAAACAGGAAAGATATGGCCCAAAACAGCCAGCAGACCCAAGCCGATCTTCAAGATCATCCAGGCCTCCGTATCGGGAGCAATCTCATGCTGCAGCAGTGCCAGGTTCACCGCCAGGAAACCCTTTAACATGTCCAGGAGCAACACCAGGGATCCTATGGGTTTCCCCAATACCCGAAAAGCATTTGTGGCCCCTGCATTCCCGCTACCATGTTCACGCAGATCCACCCCTTTAATAGCCCTGCCCAACCATACTGAGCTTGGTATGGAGCCAATTAGGTAGGCCAGACATGCAAGAGAAATAAGTAATAACATAGCGGACAATATAAAAATAAAATCGCGACCACTGCCTGTGATCGGGATCATGATTAAATATTTGGGAAGCTTGTTTTTCAGTTGTGGTCGGGCTGCTACGGGGGCTTTTCCCTCTT
>JAUVIT010000305.1 GCA_030592605.1 Bacteroidota bacterium | reverse complement strand
ATAGTTGTGCCTGCCCAGTATACATTAGCAGCCAACAGAGGGAGCTGCTCCCCCTGGTCATTAATTTCATATATATAACCCTGTACCTGGCCCTGAGAGTTTTCCTGGGAATGTACATTGTTGGGATCTCTGTATTTACAACAGTCAGGTAAGGCTTCGTAGACGGGGTCCGGTGCCAGGAGCTCTTTAGTATCGTGACCCACACTTGCAATTTTGTAGTGCAGTTTATTTATTTTGAATTTGTCCGGATCGACGTTTAATGAGAGCTGATGGGTTTTCACATCCCATGTTGCGGACTGTACTCCCCTAAGCCCCAGTGCTGCTTCTTCAATGCGTGTTTTACACATGCCACATGCGCCATTGACCCAGATAGAAAGGGAGTCTGCTTCAGCTGCAGGACTTGCCTGAACGTGTTGACTGTATGCACCAATGAGGATGCATAACAGCAAAGCTGTTTTTATTTTCATTTGATAAATGTTTTGGTAAACTGAATAGTATTTACTTGGATTCAGTTAGCCAAAACGGGGCGGATGGAGAAAGTTGTCTGAAAACTCAAAGCTGTAGGTATTCATGTAGCGGACGTAGTGATAGGATTGTACCGTAACACCGGTAGCCTCCATGAAACTGTAGGCAATGGCAGTAATTTGAAACTGAGAAGAGCAATCACAAGCAGGAGGACATTCCTGATCTGTAGCACAAGGTTCATGGCTATCGCGCTGGTCCTCCTCTGAGTCACAACAACCCGAACAGTTGTCTGCGCAACAGCACATAGCTATATTCTCTCCGGGAAGTTGAATATTCCCCAGGAGATTCCCAATGTTCAGGAAGAGCATACAGCCCGTCAATATGATTGCGATCCCTTTCATTTCCTGTACAATGATAACAAACTATTGCCAATGATTGTTTAAAATCTGAAGTTAAGACGAGCTCCGAATCCTTTGTATGTTCCTTCCTGGAAACCGACATAGAAGCCCAGATCCATCAGGAAGAAGATTTCATTAAGGCTGTACCCCATTTGAACGTAATGCGGAGCCTGAGGAGTATAGAGATAAGTGATACCAAGTGACTCCTTCCAAAGCCGTTCGCTGAACCAGGGCAGGAACTTGATGAGCAGGTAAGAGGAAGTGAGTTTTGCATCAGCATGAACCCAGTAGTCTGAGGTGCTGGCCTCATAATAATCCATCAGCATCAGAGCATCATCAAAACCAGCCATATCAATGTAGAGGGGACTGGATTTAAAATGGCGGAAGTCAGAGAAGTGCAGGGCATTAGTATTAAGGAAGTACCCCGATCCCAGGGACCAGTCAAGGGTCGATAGCAGTCCGGTCTCAACTGTATGCTTTATGCCCGCAGATAGCAGGCTGAAGTCGGACCAATTCCCATCTTCCAGGGGGAAAGCGTGCCGGTATTCCAGGGAAAAGGTGGGCCATTTGGATTGACGCAGGGCCTTTCGGTAAGTCCGTATCACATAAGGTTGTTTTGGAGTAAAATCCAGCCGAACAATCCCCATGAATTTCTGATGGTCTGCCAGCGATGGATCATCTTCAGCAATGGATCCGGGAATGTTGGAGCTGAACTCCCTGTCATCGCGGAAGAAAAAGGAGAAGTCGGCATTGTTGCTCAGCTGATTTTGTCGACCATAGCTTGCTGAGGCCGTTAATATCAAACCATTGCTTACATCAATCCGGTTATAAAGTGTGGCATCGATCTGCTCATACTTTTTCAAGTAGTTTTCCCTCAGGAAGAGGGTATAAGCCATATTGGTGAACCCGGGGATACCTGTAGATGCATTGAAATCATTGGAGGTGTAGTTGAGGTAGATGGCCAGCTTACCCCGGGCCAAGGGAGCATATAAGAGGTCGCTGTTCCAGGTAATCATAGGGGCATTTCTATGAAATGCGTATTCAGCTGTCAGCCAGGACCGAAGGGTGTGAACCGAATCAACTTTCCAGTTCATTGTGAAACGCTGTCCATAGGATAGCCCGTCGACGGTGTTATAACCCAGCCGCTCCAGGTCCAGTAATCCGTCATGTGTAAACCGAAACTTACCTCTGCTCTTGGTATAGGTGCGCCCCATCAGGATACCCCGGAATTTTTTTTGACGGCGTGGGGTTCTTCTGATGGAGTCTCCTGCAGGAGCAGAAGAGGCTTTCTGGATACCAATGATAGAGTCCCGCACTGTAAGTGTCAGATGTTCTTCCGGAGTAAGTGGAATGGGACGAACTTCATTCCAGTAAAGCGAATCATTTTTCACGGCACTATCTGCTACAGAGAAGGTGGTACCCGTCTGGTTCATATCGCCCCCTTCCCGATCGGGTGTGCTTTTCCCGGCCTCCTTTTCCATCAGCTTTGAGAGTTTTTGCACATCCCTGTTGGTCAGTTCGTCTTTTTGAATCAGTTCGTCAATCTTTGCCTGCTCTTTGGAGACTTCTTTTTCTTCGGGAAGCTCATCAGGCTCCTCTACCTTGTTCATGGAGGTGAAATATACTTCCGGAAGGTTGGGGTTAAGGGTGACATCTTTGTACTTGAGCGAAGAAACATAGGTCACATTGGCCAGTACCCCGGCAATATCCACATCTACACCGATCTTGTGATTGACTGGCAACCATGCATCCATAATTACATTTGCAAAGAGTTGCTGCAATGTAACGGTCCCCGCAATGGTATTTATAGAAAGATCTGCTGAGTGAAGGCACCAAAGATCCTCTACTACATAAAGGTAGCCTTCGACCATTTGCTGACTCTTTCTTTTAGGAGTCACTTTGATCTTGTTAATGATGTGGTAACCCTCCATAAAGGTGCCGTCAAAAGAATAGCGGTAATAGGTGAAAGCGTTTCGGGCCAGGGGTGAGATAATTCCTTCTATCTGCTGCTGGTAGAGGCTGGCATTGATATAATCCATGGGATTCACATTCTCTGTATAACCAGGAAGGGTATTCTGAGAAGCAATGACACGCATATCGTATTTATCAGGAGCCGTGAATTGAACCTCATTGAGTGACTCCAGCATATAGGCTTCACCCTCTTCTACTTTGATATTATTCACCTGTATCCTTCGGGCAATGGCTCTCGGCATTTTTTCCAGGAGGGCGCTCCCCTTGATATATATTTCGGCTTCGTAGTTCAAAACTTCATGCAGGTGGTAGTTGGCCAGCCCAATGGTTTTTCGCATGATCCAGTAGGCAGGATCCTCTCCGCTGGCACTTACCCTTACTTCAGGGATCATGTAGGTCTGAGGTGGCAATTCGATCTCCAGCAGAGTGTATTCTGGTCCGACATCCAGGGTACGGGTAAGCTCCGTATATCCCAGGCTGCGAAAAAAGATGGTATACGAACCTTCAGGTAGTGGTAAGGAGAACAAGCCCAGTGCATTGCAGGTAGTTCCCCTGGTCAGCTCCTTAATAAAAATGGCCGCCTACGGGACCGCCTCACCGTTTGTATCCCGGATCT
>JAUVIT010000334.1 GCA_030592605.1 Bacteroidota bacterium | reverse complement strand
CCGTCCGCTTAATGAAAATGATTGGGAGTGGACCCCCTGGGATACCGCCTTTGGAGGTTTTTGGAAAGGAGGCACTCACTGGAGCGAAGTGGTGGCCAATGAGACCATGGGTTTCCTGGACCGTTCAGCCGGATCAGAAAAACCTTTCTTTATGTACATTGCCTTTAATGCACCTCATGATCCGCGACAATCACCCAAGGAATATGTAGATATGTATCCCCTGGAACATGTGGCTGTACCTGACAATTTTCTTCCGGAGTATCCATACAAAGATGAGATAGGATGCTCCGCTACCTTAAGGGATGAGATGCTGGCACCCTTTCCTCGTACGGAATATTCAGTGCGGGTGCACCGCCAGGAGTACTATGCCATCATTTCCCATCTGGATGCACAAATTGCTCGGATCCTGGCCCATTTGGAGGAGACCGGTCAGGCCGAGAATACCTATATATTCTTCACGGCCGATCATGGCCTGTCGGTGGGTCATCACGGCTTAATGGGGAAGCAGAATATGTACGATCATAGTATGCGTCCGCCCCTGCTGGTGGTGGGCCCTGGCATTCCTAAAGGTAAAAGGAAAAAGATGGCAGTCTACCTCCAGGACATTATGCCTACTGCCATTGAATATGCTGGAGGAGAGGTACCCGAATGGGTGGAGTTCAACAGCCTCAGACCAAAGATAGAGGGCTTAGGTGTGGATTCTTCTTATCCTGAAATATATGGTGCCTATATGGATCTGCAGCGCATGATCCGGGTGGACGATTATAAGTTGATCGTCTATCCCAAAGCCGGTGTGATCAAGCTTTTTGACCTGATCAATGATCCATCAGAGCAGCACAACCTGGCTGCGGCAACAGCCCAGCAGGAACGTATCCGAATCCTGTTCGGAAAATTACAGGAGCTTCAGGAGGAGATGGGTGATACCCTCAAATTGACGAAATATAATTTTGGTCTTTAGAGGGCTCGGATTGAATTTGTATTTTTATGCTTTCAGGATTGTTAAAATAAATGAGTTTAGGAAATGGAACTTAGAACAGATGCTTCATATGCAATGATAATCCCCACCAGTATGGGGATCAGGCTCACCCCGGTTAATGGGCAACCCGTTCACAGCAGCGAATTGTTCAGGATGGATGCTACCAGTGCTGAGTCTAATGTGGGGAGTACTGCCTCCTACCTGGGACTTCCGGTGAAAATTCTCACCACCTTTGTGAAGGGAAGTCCCATTGCCAGGAAGATCAAGGACAACCTGGCCAGCCGGCACATGGATTATGAGGGTCCGGAGTTGGAGCAGGGAAATCCCTGGGGTTACCGTCACCAGATCAATATTGCAGATTCAGGTAAGGGATCGCGCGGACCCAGGGTGCATAACGACCGTGCCGGAGAGGTTGGCCGTACACTGAATGTTAAGGATTTTGACCTGGATCGTATTTTTGGTAGGGAGGGAGCACAGATTGTTCACCTCTCGGGATTGATTGCAGCGCTATCGCCAGAGACCAGCCAGTTTTGTCTTGAAATAGCCAGAGCGGCTAAAAAATATGGTACACGAATATCCTTTGACCTGAATCACCGGGCCTCCTTCTGGGAGGGTCGGGAGAAGGAATTGCATGAGATTTTTCATGAGATTGCCTCCATCTCCGATATTCTGATAGGAAATGAAGAGGACTTTCAGCTCTGCCTGGGCATCGAAGGGCCTGAAGCCGGAGGCAAGGATCTGGCTGCTAAAATAGATGGATTCAAAGGAATGATTAATCGCGTGAAGAAGGCTTTTCCAAATGTATCTGTGTATGCAACAACACTTCGCCAGGTGATCAGTACCAATATGCATATGTGGGGTGGTATTATCTCGGAAAATGACAACTGGCATGTGGTAGAGCCACGGGAAATATATGTATATGACCGCATAGGTGGAGGTGATGGCTTTGTCAGTGGCATGCTATATGCCATATTGAAAGGCTGGGAGTCCGAAAAGTGGATCCAGTTTGGATGGGCGGCAGGAGCACTGGTGACCACCCTGGATACCGACTATGCCCAGCCTGCAGATGAAGAGCAGATATGGAGCATCTGGCAGGGCAATGCCAGGGTACAACGCTGAGCTCCTTGCATATGGCACATTCTTCTCCCATAGATCCCTACCGACTTGATAAAAACGCGGTAAGGGACTCTCCTCTCAGATTCAGGCACAAACTGAAGTTCCTGGGACCGGGCTTTATTCTCTCTGCCTCTGTGGTGGGTTCAGGTGAGCTGATTGCTACCACTTCACTGGGGGCCAAAGCAGGTTTTGTGACACTCTGGGTGATCCTGGTCAGCTGTCTGGTAAAGATTGTGCTGCAGCTTGAGTTTGGGCGCCAGTCCATTACCCGTGGTGTTACAGCCATGAATATGATGAATGAACTTCCAGGTCCCCGTTTTGGAGAGAGAAAAGTAAGCTGGGCTGTATGGTCCTGGCTGGTACTCTGGATCTTTAAACCGCTTCAGCTGGGTGGGATCATTGGTGGAGTGGCTATTATTCTAAATATCGCAGTTCCCTCGCTTTCTATAGCTGTCTGGACCATTGTGGTGGCCTTTGTGGTTATTACGGTCATGTTGTTTGGTTTTTATGAAGTGGTGGAGAAGATTTCGCTGGTCTTCATGGGACTTTTTACACTGTTTACCCTGCTTGCCCTCTTTATGGTTCAGAACACAGATTTTGCAGTTACCTGGCCCGATATTGCGGAGGGACTATCCTTTCGACTGCCAAAGGGAACTGTGGTCTTTGCTTTTGCTGCATTTGGACTAACCGGAGTGGGAGGGGATGAAATTCTAAGCTACAATTACTGGTGCATTGAAAAGGGCTATGCCCGTTATACCGGAAGCAGGGATGATTCCGTGGCATGGAGAAATCGCGCAAAGGGCTGGATCAAGATCATGTACATGGATGCTTTTCTATCCATGATTGTCTATACCGTTGTAACTGCCGCATTTTTTCTGCTGGGAGCCTCCATCCTTTATCAACGGGGTGAACTACCTGAAGGTTATCAGATGATTGAAACTCTATCGCGTATTTACACTGATTCTGTTGGCCCTACGGCCAAGAACATATTCCTGGCAGGATCATTTATCGTACTTTTTTCTACTCTGTTTGCCGCACTGG
>JAUVIT010000150.1 GCA_030592605.1 Bacteroidota bacterium | reverse complement strand
GTTTTTTAAGAGGCCTGTAGTAGCATCGTACATATAAAGATGCCCCCAGTCACTTCTTTCCGAATACCAGATAATCTCGTTGGTAGCTGACAGGTATTTCCAGTTGATGGTGCCTTGTCCTGATTCAAACTGCGTATCCACTATTTCCTGGAAGATATCTTTCACTTCACCTGTTTCGCATGAGGCCAATCTTACATTCTCCTGTTTGTGATCACGGCTGGTCGAGACAAAAACAAGCTCCTGGCTGTCATCGCTCCATGATATATCATCAAAGCCCCCTTCACAGGAAATATCATCGCACAGGCTGCCCCGTCTGGCATCATCATCCATTTTCAAGCGGACCACAGTCGGATCGCCTTCAATATGGATAATCACCCGGTGTATCCGAATAATATCTTCATCGCCGGGGAGGGGATACTTCCATTCCGTCAGTTCCGGGGCACCAGATTTGGTTTTGACCAGGTACATGCTACTCACATGCCTTTGATCCTGTTGAAAGGTGGCGATCTTTTTGGAGTCGGGCGACCAGCTCAGGATCGGCCTGCTGCTGCGTTTCCAACCTGCGTTATCAGTGGCATAACCAAAATCCTTAACACCATCTGTTGTCAGGGCTTTTTCATCTCCGCTTTCAACCTCCCTGATCCACAGGTTCCAATCCCGGATAAAGGCAAGGTACTTTCCATCAGGCGACTTTGACTCATAACGGGATCCTCTTCTTGATCCGGAATCAACTGATGCTTTTTTAAACAATTCATTTCGGGAATCGGCTTTTAGGACTTTTCCATTGACCGGATCAAGCAATTTATAGACCTCCTGGTCTTCCGAAACGGACTTGTACCATAGCCGGTTATCATCTAACCACTGGGGTCTGATGGCATTGTCTACCAGTTTACTCACATGGCCGCTCAGCATAGCTGTTGCCTGCTGGTAATCGGCTTCTGTAAGGGTTCTTGTACTTTGACCATGGACAGCGGTACCTATCAATAAAATGATTGATAGAGAAAGGGGAACAAGTTTACATTTCATCATTAAAGTATTTAAATTAGAACGCATTTAACTCCACCTCGATCCATCTCCACAATACATTTATTACAGCGGTTACATTCTGTTTTTTCGATTTGATTAGCCTTCAATTTAATAAGAAAATCAGGATCATGAATCAGTGCCCTGGCCATGGCGATAAAATCAAAGCCGGCATTCATGATTTCCTCGATTCCTTTTTTTGAATCCACACCGCCCAGATAAACCAGGGGCATGCTCACTACCTTTCGAATCTCTTTAGCCTGAGGAAGAAAATAGTTGGCCGTAAATTTATAGCGCTTGATAATCAAGGGGCCGAACAGGGCCATTGTCAACTTTTCCGTAAGAGAAGAACCATTTTTAATCATACCTCCCAGGGGCACCTTTCCCCGCATCAGGTAAAAGGGAGTGATGCTTGTAAAACCACCGCTTAAGACAATGGCTGAACAAGCATTTTCCTTAAGCGCCAAGGCTACATATTTACAATCTTCAAGGGAGAAACCTCTTTTAAAGCCATCTGCCAAATTTAATTTGACCAGTACGGGAAATTCTTTTCCCACCCCTGCAATAACCGCCCTTAGTACCTCCAGGGGAAATCTGGATCTGTTCTCAATACTACCACCATATTCATCTTTTCTTTTATTGGTCCGCGGACTCAGAAACTGGCTCAATAAGTAACCATGACCCATGTGAATTTCTACCGCATCAAAACCGATGTCTTTAAGCTTTATTGCGGCTTCCGCAAAATCATTCGCCACTCTTTTCATGTCTACTGAGCTCATGGCTTTGGAAAACAAGATTCCGGATATGGATCCGTAGGCATTGAACAGCTTACTTGGTGCCAGTGGACGCCTGCAGTCTTTGTTTTTTGAGAAGTATCCACAATGTGTGAGTTGCATGCTTACCTTTCCGCCTGCCTTGTGGACCTCGTCAGCAAGAACCTTTAGCCGTTCCAGGCTATCATCATTAATATACATCTGGGTATTAAAGGTCCTGGCGTCGGCTGACACAGCCCCATAACTTACCGTGGTAAGTGCCACATCGCCCCGGGCCATTGCCACATGGTGATCTATCAGATCCTGGTTAGGAAGGCCACGATCCAGCATTCCTTCATAGGCAGCTGACCGGATAAATATATTTTTTAGTTGGAGATCGGAATGACCTATTTTTTTTTCAATGAAAGCTTGTTCAAATACGTTCTTTTCCACCCAATAAACTTAATGAAAATTAGTAATATTGAAGGAGACTAAAACCATCCTTTCATGAATCATAATCAAAGCATGTACGATCTTTCAGGTAATGTGGCTCTTATAACAGCTGCAGCACGAGGTATTGGACAAGCCTGTGCCCTGGCGCTGGCTGAAGCGGGCGCAGATATAATCCTGGGCTTGCGTCAAAAAGAGTCGGCCGGAGACCTGGTCAAAGAAATCAGAAAAATGGGTCGCGGAGTTTTGCCGGTACAAATGGATGTCTCCAGGCTGTACGAGATTAAAGCAGGCGTTAAGGAAGGGCATGCACATTTTGGTCATATAGATATACTTGTGAATAATGCTGGGATAGGGGCTCCGAATCCGGCTGAAAAGGTAAGTGAGAAGGATTTTGATGAAACCCTGGCTGTGAATCTGAAAGGCACCTTCTTCGTCTCCCAGGAAGTGGGTAAAATTATGATTAAACAAAAAGCAGGAAAAATCATCAATATTGGGTCCCAGGCCGGTCATATCGCCCTGCCTTCAGAGGCTGTATATTGTATGACAAAGGCTGGAGTTTCACACCTTACCAAATGCCTCGCCCTGGAATGGGCACCCTACAATATTAATGTGAATGCGGTTGCACCCACGTTTATTAAGACGCCTGGCACAAAGAAATGGCTGGATGATGCTGCATTTCTGGAATCGGTAAAAGAACGCATTCCCCTGGGCAGGGTAGGGAATACCGAAAATGTCGCTATGCCTGTCCTGTTCCTGGCCTCCCAGGCAGCTTCACTGATCACCGGGGAAACCCTGATGATCGATGGTGGATGGACGATCCAGTAAGCTAGAAACCGTTCTGTTTTAGGGCCTGCATGCCAAGCTTTTCATCGTCTTCTTCGGAAAGGCCGCTCACACCAATACCCCCAATGACTTTTCCCTCAGCTTTGATGGGAAGACCTCCCCCCATACAGGTCATTTTTTTGTCGGGCCAGTAGCTCATATCCTTGCCGGTACCTTCAACCCATTTTTTCAGTTCTGCAGTGGATTTTCGTTCGCGAACTGAAGTATAAGCTTTTCCTTCTGCCACACTGATCGTCACCAGTAAGGCATCATCCATTCGTCCGAAGGCTACCAGGTCTCCGTGGCCATCGACAATGGCGACAGAAATCGAAACCTTCCATTCATTAGCCACTTCAATGGCTGAATAAACAAGTG
Source organism: Bacteroidota bacterium (assembly GCA_030592605.1). Lineage (GTDB taxonomy): Bacteria > Bacteroidota > Bacteroidia > Bacteroidales. The sequence goes on along the minus strand of JAUVIT010000150.1, from coordinate 2,109 downwards.
CCTTTGCCTTTTTGTATTGAATATCCATAAGTGTTCCTCTTAATTTTTTTTGAGACTTGAGCAATTTACAATAAAATTAGTAACATTGAACTTACCTTATTCCAGCTATATATGAAACTAAAAACCCTGACAATAGTATGCCTGGCATCCCTGCTCTTTTCTTGTGAGTGGAGTCGTTACCCCTACCAGGATGTTAATCTTGATTTTGAAACCAGAGCGGCGGACCTGGTCTCCAGGATGACCCTGGAGGAGAAGGTGAGCCAGCTTACCCACTATGCCGATGCGGTGGAGCACCTGGGTATCCCGGAGTATAACTGGTGGAACGAATGCCTGCACGGGGTGGCCCGATCGGGTAAGGCAACTGTCTTTCCACAAGCCATCGGGATGGCGGCTACCTTCGATCGGGAAATGATGTTTCAAATGGCCGATGTGACGTCCACCGAGGCAAGAGCTAAGTATCATGATTATTTCTCAAGGGGGAAACACGGGATGTACCAGGGGCTCACGTTCTGGTCGCCCAATATTAATATTTTCAGGGATCCCAGGTGGGGCAGGGGACATGAGACTTATGGTGAGGATCCCTACCTGACAGGTGAGATGGGGGTGCAGTTTATCAAGGGCTTGCAGGGAGATGATCCCCGCTATCTGAAGACGGTGGCCACATCCAAGCACTATATTGTGCACAGTGGTCCGGAGCCCTCGCGTCATGAGTTTGATGCAGTGGTGAGCGAGCGCGATTTCAGGGATACCTATCTGCCCGCCTTTAAGAAGACAGTGGAGAAAGGACATGTATATTCAGTGATGTGCGCCTATAACCGCTATATGGGCGAGCCCTGTTGTGGAAGCGCTCCGTTGCAGGAGGAGCTCCTGAGGGGTGAGCTGGGTTTTCAGGGCTATATCGTCTCCGATTGTGGTGCCATCAATGATTTTCACTGGGGGCACAAAGTGGTTGCTGGCACAGAGGAGGCAGCTGCCCTGGGTGTTCTGTCAGGAACTGACCTTAATTGTGGCGATCAGTACGAAGGACTGGTACAGGCAGTTAGGGAAGGCCTGATATCGGAAGAGGAAATTGATGTGGTGGTAGAACGTTTGATGCTTGCACGTATGAAACTGGGGATGTTCGATCCTGATGAGATGGTGCCCTGGTCCGGAATTCCAATTGATACGCTGGCAGTGGAGTCTCATAAAGAAGTGGCCAGAGAAATGGCCCGTAAATCCATTGTGCTGCTCAAAAATGAGAGGAATACATTACCCATGGACAAGGAAATGAAGCGGGTAGCAGTCATTGGTCCCAATGCTCACAATGTGGATGTTCAGATGGGGAATTACAATGGGACACCTGTTGATCCAGTCAGCGTTCTGGATGGCATCAGGGCAAAACTGGGAGAAGAGGCCGAAGTGCGATATGCACAGGGATGTCCGCATCACAGTGGATTGCCCTACCTGAGTACGGTGCCGCCTGAGCTCTTATATACCAGTGAGGAGATGGAGGAAAATGGTCTGAAAGCTGCGTTTTATTCAAACCTGGATGGAGAAGGGGCCCCTCTTTTTCAGCGGACCGATTCTCTTATTGATTTTTACTGGTGGGATGGTGAACCTCCGGTAGAGGGACTGAGCGATGATAACTATTCTGTGGAATGGAGCGGCTACCTGCTTGCACGCAAAAGTGGAACCCATGCCTTAGGAGTAAATGGAAAGTATTTTCAATTCATCTTTGAGGGTGATACCCTGATTCAGCATAGTAACATTCACCATACCAACAAGATCTATAGGAATGTAGATCTGGTGGCGGGAAAAGCATACCAGATCAAGGTGCTCATGCAAGACTATCATAGCGATTCAAACTGTACCCTTCACTGGGAGGAACCGGGATTGCCCCTGGCATGGGATGCCATACAGGCTGCCCGATGGGCCGATCATGTGGTGCTGGTCATGGGGCTTACTGCCCGCCTGGAAGGGGAGGAGATGCGTGGACTGGAGCTGGAAGGATTTAATGCGGGGGACCGGACCTCCCTTGATCTGCCAGCGGTTCAGCGCAGCCTGATCCGTCAGATAGCTGCCACCGGGAAGCCGGTGACTCTGGTACTGATGACCGGCTCCGCAGTCTCC
>JAUVIT010000180.1 GCA_030592605.1 Bacteroidota bacterium | reverse complement strand
GGGAGGAGGGGAGCAGAGAGTTCTGTATGGTCTGAGCATATTGAATGCTGTCCATGATTGATTTCTGATGCTGGGCAATCTGATCGCGCTGGTATCTTGCAAAATCTCTTTGAGCCTCAATCTCAGTATTGGCAACTTCCAGCTCATGGGTCCGCTCCCTGACCTGCTGCTCCAACCTGTCATTCTGGGCCTTGATGGTCCTGATCCTGATAATATATAGCAGGTAGGTGCTTGAAATAAAGAGAAGGACAATCAGAATCCTGAATACCCATGTATTGTACCATGCCTTGCGAATGGTGAAACTATAATTCTCGGTGTAGCCCCAGATGTTGTTTTTACCTTTGGCCTTATAGATGAAGTCATATTTGCCGGGAGGCAGGTTGTTGTAATAAGCTTTGTATTCGTTTCCCCTGAGGTAGGAGGAGTATTTATTTCCTTTTCCACGAAGGTAATACTCGTATTCAACAGATGTTTCATCGGAGAAAGAGAGCGCGCTAATTTCAAATATGAAATTGTTTTCATTGTGTGCGAAGGCCTTTCCAATTTCCGCCTGTATCCGCTCGCCATTGAGGAACATTTTTTCGATATAGCAAACCGGGGCGAAGTTCTGGGTTGATTTGGCCCTGATATTGAAATTGGATACCCCGTGATAGGTTCCTACCCAGAGAATATCATTGCTGTCCATAAAAAGTCCGCCGGGTGTAATTTCATCACCGCTAAGGCCATCCTTGGTATTGATTGTAAATTCAAAGGTCTTGGTGATGGTGTTGAAATAACTGAATCCTTTGTTGGTTCCAAGCCAGAGGTAGTTCCTGTTTTTTGCCGGATAAATAGATTTGATCATCATCTCACGATCAAATGTAGATAACTCCATTTGCCCGAAACGGCTATCTTTTACAAGTCCGATACCACAATCGGTACCTACCCAGATATGTTGCCCTTCCAGATAGAGTGACCAGATGCTGCATTCGGTTTTTTGCAAGAGCTCAAATTCGCTTCCGTTGAAGACCACAAAACCCGTGTTGTTTCCTCCAATAACTAAGCCGTCCTTCTCAATTAGCTGAAAGATATTGGCTGTGTATTTGTTCTTCAATTCACTGGGTTGTGAATAGAAATTAGGGAAGTAATAGATGACCCCGTTGATTCCGGTAAGCAAAAATATCTCCCCCTTGCTTGTCACAAAAATGTTTTCAACACTATGAGCGATCTGCTTGAATGGCTTATGCTTTACAATTTCCAATGTGCTGCCGCTTACCTCGAACAATCCTTCATTATTGGCCAGTAAAATATTGTTGTTGGGCAGGAGGGTTCCCGTGAACTTGGTATTGTCAGAGCTAATTCTGGAAGTGAAATTCTCAAGCTCATCTTGATGGAAATAGAAGGCCCCGTTGTCCGATGTGATCCACATGCGTTGCTGCTTATCCTGGAAAACAGAATAGATATAACTATTGATAGTGCCCGGATAAAAATTGCGTAATCCTTTGCGGTTGGTAAGACGTTGTAAGCCTCCCGAAAAACCGATCCAAATGTTGTCCTCATTATCAATCAGGAAGGAGAGGATCTTGTTGTTCTTAATACCTATTTCCTGTTCGTAGACAATTGGTTTCTGGTCGGTAGAGGTGACCTGCATAATTTTTGAATCGGTCACCAGCCATACAGAACCAAATTTATTGGTGGTGATATCTGAAATGATATTGACCGGAAAGTCAAGATTGGTGTTCAGATTATAAAAGGTGGAACTCCGACGATCTTCAATCAGAGCCGGAAGATGGGTAATGGTGAGACCATCCCGGGTGGAGATCCATATACTGTCATTTGGATCGATGAAAAGCGAGTAACAATCCATATCACTCAAGTGGGTAACCTGCTTCCTGACCGGATCAAACATAAAGACCCCCTCGATGGTGGCCAATAGAAGATTCCTGGTTCCCGGATCCTCGGTGATACTGTATATGACCCCGGGAAGAATGGGGTGTTCATCATTGATATACTCGGTGGCCCCATCAGGCCTTTCCAGGTATATACCATCGTCGCCCATGAACCAGCGCATATCCCTTGAATCGATAAAAATAGTCTGAAAAGAGATCCCTCCCCATAGAATACTTGTAACAGAGTCGCCGGAGAATTTTGCAATCCCACTGGTGGTGGCAAAATACATGCATCCACTGCTGTCCTGGTTAATATCCCTTACAGAGTTTCCGGGCAGTCCCTGTTCATGGTTAAATACAGACATTTCCCTGCCATTGTAACGCACAGCTCCCGAATTGGTACCAAACCACATGTAGCCCTTTCTGTCCTGAAAAATGGAGAGTATATCTTCCTGGGGCAGGCCGTCATCGGCTCCATAGTTCACATAGGGCAGCTGGCCGGTCTGAAAGCGTTCGTAGTAACTGTTGATAAAGGCCTCAGGTGTCTGAAGTGTGTTTCCCCTGAGTGCTTTTAACAGGACTCCTATCAATCCCTGTTGTTGCGACCGATTTATGAACTCTTCAACTTCTTTTTGCAATTCCGGCTGGTCCTTGCGTAGTGCCCAGCAAACATCCACACTTCCCAGCTCCAGTTTTCCTTCCAGTTCTGGATAAGCAGAGAGCTCATTGAAGGCATTATAGAGGATGGTATAATCCGCATTTCCTGAAAGCACTTCGGGGATGAAATTGTTTACATTATCATGGTAGTAATTGGTAATGCCATTTTGGTTCAGGATATCTTCATATACAGTTTTACTGCCGGTCACCCCACGGTATTTATTTAAATCTTCCAGGGTTTTTATATCCACATCTTTTCTGGCCACCACCATGTATGCCGAGGTGTAGACAGGAACCAGATTAACCTTCCTGGACCTCCAGTCCAGATCTGCAATGGTCTCACAAGCCAGGTCAAAATAATTGAACCATTCCGGGGTGTATGAAGAGTCCCTGATCACATTTCCTTCCCTGTCTTCCCAATATTTTGTGAAGGTGGGTGTAACTACAAATTCCAGCGAAACGCCCAGATAGTCGGCAAACTCTTCGGCAAGAGCATGCATGAATTGCTTCTGGCCGTTTTCATGGTAAACAAAATCCCGATCCCGCAGGGCTATCACCAGTTTGCGGGAAGCCAGAATCTCATCCAGATCACGCTGGTAACGATTCAGTTTCAGGTTCTTGCTGAGGCGGTCCACGTAGGAGTGGTAGGTAATCCCAAAACGCTTGTAGAAGATCTCATCAAGGACCCCATTGCTGGCAATAGTTTCAAAGAAATTTTCAACCTCCTGAATTAGTGGGTTGTTTTTTGCAACGGCCCATGCAGACCGGCTGGTTTCGCTGATGGGAAATGCAATTTTATATTTTCGCCCACTGATTGCGTTGAAGTTTAAGGCCTCATCAGCATCAAGGACAATTCCGTACACCCTGCCCTCTTCCAGCAATTGTTTTGTTTCTGCTGTGGTCCTGGTTCTGACCAGCTCAATTTTCTCCGCAAGAGTGCTATTGATCTCCTTGAGATGCTGTTCAAATGTGGTGGCTCCCAAATACGCTACCCGTTTGTTAGAGAGATCTGCAAGTCCACGGGGGAGTTCCTCATTTTTGTTGATCATCAATAGCTCGGCCGACTGCAGTGTCTCGGCAAACCCAAACAGTTTTTTTCGCCATTCAAGAATGGTAAATGTGGAGCAGATTATATCTGAATCTTTTAGTGCATCGGGTGTGTAAATAAGGTCAGGATTGGTATCCATGTCGGGGGGAATGCTTCCGTTTTTCTTAAAGACATCTTCCCATTCGATTTTTACTTCGATCAGTTCTACATTGAGGTAGCGGGCAAACTCCAGCGCCAGGTCGTAGTTGATGTTTTTCAGGTCAGCGGAGGTAAAGGCCACATAGATTTTCCCGGATCTCCTGATCTCATCCAGACTCCTGCCATGGAGAAGAAGCGGAAAGAGGCATGCCAGTAGAAGGAGAGTAAATCTTTTTAGAAACATGGTAATTACTTTTCAAAAAAATCCTTCAGACCGCCAAAATAGTAAGCATCCCAACCTTGGGCCATATCATCAAAGGCCTCCTCAGGGATGTGGGTGTGATGAAGTTCTATTTTGGTAAAGTGCCGGTCAGGCCGAAGGGTGATAGTAACGATGGATTTCTCTTCCTGGTCGCCAAAAAACCACTCCTGAATGATCTTATTGTTCTGCTCAAAGGCAATATTTATTCCTTCTATATCTCCATCGAAGAGGGAGAACCTGGTTCCCGGCTCCTCTTTCATTTCAGCCGAGCCACCTGTCCACAGGGCGATGGAAAAGGGATTAATTAGTGCAGCATAAATTTCTTCCGGAGTCCCTTTAATGCGATAGTATTTGTGAAGTTCTTTCATGATCAAATCAATTAACTAAAATTATAGCTTTTTACGGAATAATCAGAGAAAGAGTTACCCGCAGATTCTAATCGATAGGCTTGTATACTTCCGAGATCTCGATCTTCACAATTCGGTAACCTTTCCAGACTTCGATGGCCGCAAAGACCACCCCCACAAAAACCGCAAGCATTCCTGCATAGAAAAAAGCAACAATCAGCCAGTCAAATGCAGTAGCGTTCTTATTGATGGTTAATCCAATCAGTACGGAACTGACGATAAAGAGAGCTACGGCCAGTGAGTAGCTGAAAACTGCATTTCGAACCAGGGAGATTCGTTCAATCAGGTGACTGATCTGTAGCTCAATATTACTTATACGGCTGCTATCATTCTCGTCAATCTTTTCCTGGTGAAAAACCTTACGTTTTTCTTCATTTAGCAGCCTGATGCGGTTTACCACAAGACTGTATTTGTTATTCATTCCCAACAGAAGCAGCCCGCAGGCCGAAATCATCAGTCCAGGTGCCAGCATTCCCTGGATCAATTGAACAATGGGAGTTTCCATAGCACATTAAGTTAATATGTACAAATGTTGTGAATTAATATGGATTTATCAAGATGTGTTACCCGCGATCACACGCTCTTATTCATCCCTGAAAAACTGCTCCTCTTTCAGAGTGATAATCCGGTCTTCCACAATGGCCCGGATCGAAACGCCCTGATTGCTTTCCTTCTTTTCAGGGAGC
>JAUVIT010000232.1 GCA_030592605.1 Bacteroidota bacterium | reverse complement strand
GGGATGACTTTGGACAATGGGATCCCAAGAACCAGCGACCCGAGCTATGGAACATATTCAATGGGAAAAAACACATGGGTGAGCATTTCAGGGTGTTTCCACTGAGCAACTGGACCGAGATGGATGTATGGCAGTATATCTACCTGGAGGAGATTCCCATTCCAAACCTATACTACACGCATAAGCGGGAGGTATTTAATCGTGAAGGCACATGGCTTGCAAAAGCATCTTTTATGCAGCTGAAAGAGGATGAGGAGTACGAATTGAGGGATGTTCGCTGTCGTACCATAGGTGATATCAGCTGTACTGGTTTAACGCTCTCCACCGCAAACACCCTGGAAGATATTATTCAGGAGGTAGCTGCGGCACGGTCCACAGAACGGGGTGGCCGGTATGACGATAAGCGTTCAGAGGCTGCCATGGAGGACCGGAAGAAGGAGGGTTATTTTTAATTCAAATCACTATGAGTAATAAAGAGAATCCAGCCCCAGGTTATTTAGATATGGAACTGCTGCGCTTTACCACTGCAGGAAGTGTAGACGATGGAAAATCAACTCTGATTGGAAGGCTTCTGTATGATTCAAAGGCCATATTTGAGGACCAGATGGAGCAGCTGGAGCAGGCCAGTGAAAGAAGGGGAGAGGAGCAGGTAAACCTGGCGCTTTTAACGGACGGTCTACGTGCAGAGCGGGAGCAGGGGATTACCATTGATGTGGCTTACCGTTACTTTGCCACGCCCAAAAGAAAATTTATTATTGCAGATACCCCCGGTCATGTGCAGTATACACGAAATATGGTTACCGGAGCCTCCACTGCTAACCTGGCCATTATCCTGGTTGATGCACGTCACGGAGTACTGGAGCAGACCATACGTCACTCATTTATTGCTTCATTGCTTGGAATTCCTCATATCCTGATCTGTATCAATAAGATGGATCTGGTGGAGTATAAAGAGTCGGTATATGAAGAGATTCAACAACAGTTTGTACCATTCAAGGAGCAACTGAATATTGCTGATGTTCGTTTTATTCCCATCAGTGCCCTGAAGGGGGACAATGTGGTGGACCGGAGTGAGCCCATGGACTGGTATGATGGTCCCACCCTGCTGGAAGCACTGGAGACCATTGATATCCGTAGCGATGGTGATTTTGAGAACTGCCGTTTCCCGGTACAATATGTGATACGTCCCCTGCGTGAAGAATATCATGACTACCGTGGATATGCCGGTCGTATTGCCGGAGGCGTCTGGAAACCTGGCGAAAAGGTGGCAGTGTTGCCAAGTGGGATAGAGACCACCCTGGAGGCCATCGATACCATGACAGGTGAACTTGGAAAGGCATTTCCTCCCCAATCGGTTGCCTTCCGTCTGGCTCATGATATTGATATTAGCAGGGGCGATATGATTGTTCCTGTGAATCAGAAACCCAAGATTGCACAAGAGGTGGACCTGATGGTCTGCTGGCTGAGTGAAAAGCCCATGGTTTTGGGTGGCAAATATGTGATACGTCATACCACTTCTGAATTAAGAGGAATAATCCGTGGCGTAGGGTATAAGGTGAATATCAATACGCTGGATGAGAACCTGGAGGATCAATCGGTAGGACTGAATGAGATTGCAAGGATCACTCTTAAAACATCCAAACCAATCTTTTACGACTCCTACAAAGATAACCATATCACTGGCAGCATTATTATCATTGATGAGGCCACCAACAATACGGTCGGTGCAGGTATGATTATCTAGAAGCATGGGACCCCTGGTCCCCTTCCCTGATCATGCGAAGAACGTCATTCACAATTTGCTGGTGATCAAATGCGAGACTGGGTAGGTCGTTGAGAACGAACCATTGAAGACTGGCTGCATCGCTTCCGGCTTTCGCATGCCCCATCTCTTCTTTCCAGATCATTACAAAGGTCTGGGTAATAGTGCGTCCCCTGGGATCTCGCCCCGGGTTGTCATAGGTGTCGAATCGGATTAGTTCACCGGCCCTGATGCTGGTTTCCTCCATTAACTCCCTTCGGGCCGTCTCCTCCAGGGTTTCTTCCATTTCCATAAAACCACCGGGCAGGGCCCACTTTTCTTGAAAGGGCGGAAATTTACGCTGTATCAGTAGGATTTCAGGCTCTTTATCCAGGCGCAATACAGCCACATCGGCGGTGACGGCAGGCCGGGGATAATCATAAGTGTAAGCTCCTGGCATATATTTGTATTTCTAATAAGTTAAATTCGTTTGATGACCCTGAGCTTATGGGTGTATTTCTCCTTCTCATTGCTGTAGATCCCGTGGTGATCCAGGAGATCAATGCTTACACAGGTGTCTGAATGAAGGATATTTCCATCATCCAGGATTATACCCACATGTATAATCTCGCTCTCTTCGTTGTCAAAAAAGGCAAGATCACCCTCTTTAACTTCAGTCATGAAGTTGATGGTGTTGCCCAGTTCAGCCTGCTGCTGATAGTAGCGGGGAATATTCTTTCCCATAATTCGGCAAAGAAGCTGCACCAGTCCCGGGCCGTCAAAACCGAATCCGGATCTTCCACCCGGTATATGGGGGAGGGAAACCAACCTTTTCCCGATCTCTCTGAGATTGTTGTTTTTACCCGGGTTGATAAATCCTTCCCCACTCAGTAATTCGAAACTATGCCCGTACCAAAACACTGAATTGTTACGCTCCGAGTTCCAGACTGCACCGGCCGGAACGATACGTTGTTGCCCCAATGTCAGGTCCAGGACGGTGGTTGAGGGCAGTGAAGCCAGGCAGACAGGTCCGCTAATGCTTGTTTCCTTCTCGTTTTCGATCTCCCTCAGCTCAACGAACTCTTTACACACCCATCCTTCAGTTCCGTCAAAATCGAGCGAAATAGAGAGCCAGTTACTGCTTCTTTCTATTAGGGTGAATTCTTCCCCGAATAACAACTGTGAAATCATCACAGAGGTGTTACCTGGTTCAAACCTGATGGGAATATATGCGTGAAAGGTGGTACCTTTGGTCATGTTCTGTATTTCAAAAAGCTTATGCAGTTTACAAGCTTTTGAACAAAAATACAAGGGAGAGGTTAAAAGTTGAGGAAGATATTTTAATTTCACCCCATGAACTGGACAAAAGGCATCGCCAAATTCTGGAATACCATCCAGATTGTTCTAATTTACATCATTGCAATTCTTCTGGTCTATTTTATGTTTCCCAGGGAAGGGAAATTCAGGTACGAGTAGACCAAGAACAAGCCCTGGATGCATGAAAATCTGGTGGCTCCTTTTGATTTCCCCATTTTCAAGCCGGATCAGCAGGTACAGAGTGAGCTGGATAGTCTGCAAAAAAATGAGTATCTCTACTTTTTGCATGATTCACTTGTTGGTAACAGCATGCTTACCAACTTTTACCGCGATTACAATAGCATAGCCTCTTCGATGGGCCTGGGAGAAAACATTTCTGAAAGATGGACCATAACAAGCCAATTGATAGCAAATATCTTACAGGAAATCTATTCCACAGGCATCATTGAACGCCATCCGGTTCTGGAGGGTAAGGAACCCGAACAGACTCCAGTAATGGTGGTGAAGGATGATCTGGCGGAGGAGTATCGTCTAACATCCTTTTTCACCCTGCGATCAGCCTATGAATTCGTAGGAAAAGAAGTGGAGGGAGCCAGCGCTTCATCATTGACGATTCTGAGCAGGATGAATCTGAATGATTACCTGGGACCCAATATTATGTATAACGAAACCATGACCCTTAAAGTTCACCAGGCTGCCCTGGACGAACTAACACTGACACAGGGCATGGTTCAATCGGGGCAATTAATTATTGCCAGGGGTGAGCTGGTAACCCAGTCCGACTTCCTGATCATAGAGTCGCTCCGCAAGGAGTACGAATCCAATCCCAATGTAGGGAAGAATTACCTGGTGGTTTACCTGGGACAATTGCTTCTGATTACCTTGATTTTTATGGCCATGTTCTGGTTTATCTACTATTTCAGGAAAGACATACTGGCCAACAGAAGACAAACTTTCTTTACACTTGGCCTGATTGTGATGATGGTGGGGCTGACCCGTGCGGCATCCACCCAGGAAGCTGTGAGTATCTATGTGATACCATTTGTGCTTGTCCCCATTTTCCTGAAGACCTTTTTTGATATCAGGTATGCCCTGTTCGTCTATATGATCACCCTCTTGTTGGCCGGTTTCTGGGTACCCAACAGCTATCAGTTTGTTCTGATGAACTTCCTGGCAGGGCTGGTGGGTGTATTTAGCCTGCGGTCTTACTATAAGCGGGGAATCCTGTTTTATACTGCCCTCTTTGTTCTGGCTTCATATACGATTATCTATATCATTCTTACGCTTCTGCAGGAAGGCGATTTTGGTCAGATCAACTGG
>JAUVIT010000084.1 GCA_030592605.1 Bacteroidota bacterium | reverse complement strand
GCTTCGGAAGTATCTTTGGTCTCAACCTTTTCAGTTTTTTTAACTATGTCCTTTTCAGCCTTTTCTTTCGCTGCAGTTTTTACCTTGGTTCCAGTCTCTACTTTCTCCGCTTTCTCTGCTTTTTCTGCTTCCTTGTTTTTGGTATCTTCACTCTTGGCCTTCGACTTCTTGCTGGGACGTGTCTTCTGATTCATGGAATCCAGGTCTATCTTCCCTACGACCCTTGGTCCGCCTTCAACTACTTCAGGTTCCACCTCTTTTTCTGAGGGCTCCGTGCTCTTTTCAGCCTTCGGAGTCTCAACCTTCTCTTTGGGCGCCTTCTCTTTGGGCACCTTCTCTTTGGGCGCCTTTGGAGTCTCAACCTTCTCTTCTACGACTGGCTTCTCCTTTTCAGTCTTTGGCTCCTCTTTGGATACCGGGACCTTTTTTTCAACAGCCGGTTCTGCTGATACAGCAGAACCAGTGGTATGATCGGTAATAATTAACTCTTCGGATTCCTCCTGTTCGGCTGCTTCCGGGACATCATCTAAAGAGAGCGACTCCTGCCTCTCTCTAAGGTTCTTGAGGGTCAGCTTTTCCGATTCCTTCTTAACATTCAGATCTGTACTATATTCTTCCTGCAGGAGCTCATACAGATCCGGATCCAATTTACTGTTTGGATTGGAATCGATCTCATGTCCCTTTTTTCCAAGAAATTCAACGATGGTGGATATCCCCACGTTAAACTCCCTGGCAGCCTTGCTAAGTCTTGTTGCCTTTCTTTCAGCCATATAAATCTATTCAAATTCTGCTTTAAGCACATTGACCAGGTCCTTAATGGTCTCCTCTTCCAGATCGGTCCTTTTGACCAGGTCCTCCACACTCAGGTTAAGTACCGATTTTGCAGTATCGCATCCAATTGCTTTCAATTCATCCAGAACCCAGCTTTCAATTTCGTCAGCAAATTCTTCGAGATTCACATCCTCATCGTACTCGTCCGATTCACGATATACATCAATCTCATATCCTGAAAGCTGACTGGCCAGTTTAATATTCAGACCACCCTTTCCAATAGCCAGGGAGACCTCCTTGGGCTGCAGGTAAACCTCTGCACGCTTCTCCTCATCATCCAGCTTGATGGATGTGATCTTGGCCGGACTCAGCGCCCGTGTAATAAACAACTGGACATTGTTTGTATAATTTATAACATCAATGTTTTCATTCTTCAGTTCCCTGACGATGCCATGGATACGGGATCCTTTCATGCCCACACAGGCGCCAACCGGATCAATTCTTTCATCATAAGATTCCACTGCCACCTTGGCCCGTTCACCCGGAACCCTGACAATCTTCTTGATGGTAATCAGTCCGTCAAAAATCTCAGGAACTTCCAACTCAAACAGGCGCTCCAGGAATACAGGAGAGGTTCTGGAAAGAATAATCAGCGGATTTGCATTGCGCATATCCACCTTTACCACAACCGCCCGGATGGTATCACCTTTTCGGAAATAGTCGGATGGAATCTGTTCGGTCTTGGGCAGAATCAGTTCATTGCCTTCATCATCCAGGATCAGTATCTCTCTTTTCCATACCTGGTACACTTCACCGGTAACCACATCACCTATCCGGTCCTTGTACTTGTTGTACAGATGATTCTTTTCCAGTTCCATGATTCTTGCTGAGAGGTTCTGGCGTAGAGCCAGGATGGCACGTCTTCCAAAATCGCCCAGTTTTACCTCGTCAGTCACCTCTTCTCCCACCTCGTAGTCTTCATCGATCTCCTTGGCCTTTTTAAGGGGAATCTGAATGGCCGCATCTTCAATTTCATTATCTTCTACAACCTCACGGTTTCTCCAGATCTCAAAGTCACCCTTGTCAATATTGATGATGATGTCAAAATTCTCATCGGTCCCATATTTCTTCAGCAGCATGCCCCTGAATACATCCTCAAGGACGCTCATCATGGTCACCCGGTCAATGTTCTTTAATTCCTTAAATTCGGAAAATGTCTCTATCAAATTAAGATTTTCCATTGCTCAACTATTGAATCAATTAAATGATATTATTGTTTTTGCTGTTTTGATCTCTTCAAAACCTATCTCTTCGTCGTCACCATTAACCATTAAGACAATTCCATTCTCCTCCACAGAGACCAGTTTGCCTTTTACCTTGATGCCATCTGTATAGAGCACCTCGATATCACGACCCACATTCTTCTCATACTGTTGCTTTACCTTGAAGCTGCCGCTCAAACCGGGTGAACTTACCTCAAGTGCGTAATCTTCAACATCGCGGTCCAGTGACTCATTCACAAAGCGACTAATTTTTACACACTTATCAATGGAGATTCCATCCGGACTATCCACATGGACCCTGATGGCATTCCCCGGCTTCACAACAACTTCCACAAGGAAAACGTCGCTTCCCTCAAGGTGTTGCGCAATCAGTTCAGTTATGCTCTCTGTCGTAATCATTTTTTTGGGTAATAAAATAGGGGACCACAAGCCCCCTAGAACAAATCTCTCCTAACGACAGCGCAAAAGTACATAAAATCATGAATTTTGCAAAAAACAGATTGTTTTTTCGCTGATACAAACCCGATTATGGCAATAAAAACATAATTTTGTGCCACAAAGAACCCAAATGGGGAACAATTCTTACACCAACAAGCTGAAAATCATCAATGATCCGGTCTATGGATTTATCAAAATTCCATACGATCTGGTCTTTGATCTCATCGAACATGCCCTGTTCCAGCGCCTGAGAAGAATCCGGCAACTGGGGCTCACCCACTTTGTCTATCCGGGTGCCAATCATACACGCTTCCAGCATGCTGTGGGAGCCATGCACCTCATGGGTCTGGCAATTGAGGTGATCCGCTCCAAGGGTCATGCCATTAGCGATGAGGAGGCCGAAGCGGTGACCATAGCCATCCTCTTGCATGATATCGGGCACGGCCCATTCTCTCACTCCCTGGAACACAGCCTGATTAAGAACACCACCCATGAGGAGATCAGCCTCTTGATGATGAAGCAGCTAAACGAAGAGTTCAGCGGGGAACTGACCATGGCCATTGAAATCTTCAAGAACCGTTATCCAAAAAAATTCTTACACCAGCTTGTTTCCAGTCAGCTCGACATGGACCGCCTCGATTACCTGAAACGCGACAGTTTCTTCACAGGGGTCACCGAGGGCGTGATCGGATCGGACCGCATCATCAAGATGCTGAATGTGTTGAACGACCAGCTGGTGGTGGAAGAAAAAGGGATTTACTCCATCGAAAAGTTTTTAATTGCCAGAAGACTGATGTACTGGCAAGTCTATCTTCACCGCACAGTAGTGGCTTCCGAACAACTCCTGGTACTGATGTTGAAAAGGGCACAGGCTCTTAGCTCCATGGGAGAGGAGCTTTTCGCCACCCCAGCCCTGGCCTACTTCCTTCAGGAACAAAAACAGGTCTCTCTGGAACAGTTTTCCCTGCTTGACGACGAGGATATTCTTGCCTCGGCAAAGGTTTGGTGCAACAATTCAGACAGGGTGTTGTCTATGTTAGCGAACGGACTGGTAAACCGGAAGCTGTTTTCAGTGGAATTGGACAACCGGCCCTTCAGTGCTGAACGTGTAGCAGAGATCAGGGGCATTGTAAAAGAAAAGCTAAGTATGAGCCCCCGGGAGGCCGAATACCTGGTGGTATCGGATAGTGTCAGCAACTTTGCATACAGTGATATGGACGACAGGATTACCATCATGGATAAGCATGGGAATACCCGTGATATTGCGGAGGCCTCAGATATCCTGAACATTTCCGTGCTTTCTAAAACTGTACGAAAATATTTTCTCTGTTACCCCCGTTTCATCAAAGAGCTTAAACATAATTAATCATATAAAATAAAATCTGAATGAATTTCACTGCAGCTCTTATAGCTGAATTCCTGAAAGGCTCGGTGGAGGGAAATCCCGAAGCCACTGTCAACGACATAAGCAAAATCGAGGAGGGAAAGCCAGGAACACTCTCTTTCCTGGCCAATCCGAAATATGAAAAGTTCATCTACGATACCCAATCTACCATTGTTATTGTAAATGCGGATTTTCAGCCTCAGAAAGATATCAGTGCCACCCTGGTCAGGGTTAAAAACGCTTATGAATCATTTGCGGCACTACTCCGTCTCTACGATCAGAGCAAGCCCAGGAAGAGCGGGGTCAGCAAAATGGCTTCTATCTCAGAGACAGCGTCCCTGGGAAAAGAGCTCTATGTGGGCGATTTCACAGTTGTTGCTGAGAACACCACCTTAGGCGACGGGGTGCAGCTCTATCCGCAAGTCTATGTAGGCGATAATGTGAAGATCGGGGAAGGAACCATTCTCCATCCCGGGGTCAAGGTGTATGAAGGCTGTGAGATCGGGGCCAATTGCGTGATTCATGCCGGAGCCGTTATTGGTGGGGACGGATTTGGATTTGCTCCCAACCAGGAGAACAATTACGAGAAGGTTCCACAGGTTGGTAAAGTGATCATTGAGGATCATGTGGAGGTGGGTGCCAACACTACAGTGGACCGAGCCACCATTGGTGCCACCATCCTGCGCAAAGGGGTAAAGCTGGATAACCTGATTATGATCGGACACAACGTAGAGATCGATGAGAATACGGTTATCGCTGCCCAGAGCGGCATTTCGGGTTCAACCAAAGTGGGTAAGAATTGTATGTTCGGGGGACAGGTGGGGCTGATCGGACACATCACCATTGCAAGTGGGGTTAAAATTGCTGCACAATCGGGAATCTCCAAGGACGTCAAAGAGGAGGGAATGGTGATTCAGGGATCTCCTGCATTTGAATTCGGACCCTACCAGCGCTCTTATCTGCTATTCCGCAACCTGCCCAAAATACGCGAACAAATCAACGAGCTGGAACGTAAAGTAGCAGGGCTAACACAATAAGGTTTAAACCTGTTCGTCTTTATTTTATATCTTTGACCTCGATTTATGGCGGAAAAACAAAGAACACTTAAAGCACCTATATCTTTTAAAGGAAAGGGCCTCCACACGGGCGTGGTGGTCAATATGACCTTCCTTCCTGCACCTGATAGTCACGGATACATTTTTAAACGCATCGACCTTCCCGGGCAACCTATCATTAATGCCCTGGCCGAAAATGTGGTAGAAACTACAAGAGGAACTGTTCTTGAGGAGAATGGCGCCCGGGTCTCAACCATAGAGCATGTGCTGGCCGCCTTTGTGGGCATGGGAATTGACAATGTACTGGTGGAGGTGGACGGACCCGAAGCGCCCATCCTGGATGGCAGCGCGAAGGAGTTTGCAGAAGCCATTGACAAGACCGGGGCAGTTGATCAGGCCACCAACCGCAAATATTTTATTCTGAAGGAGAAGGTAGAGTACTATGATGAGGAGAATGGGATCCATATCATCGCCTACCCCGACAAAATGCAGAGCATCAATGTGCTCATTGATTACAATTCTCCTGTGCTGGGCAACCAGTACGCCTCACTGGAGGAGGTGAAAAATTTTAAAGAAGAAATTGCCCCCTGCCGCACCTTCGTCTTCCTTCGCGAACTGGAGTACCTGGCCAAGAATAACCTGATCAAGGGTGGGGACGTGGACAATGCCATTGTGATTGTGGACAAGAAGTGGGAACAGAAAGAGCTGGACCGTCTGGCAGATCTGTTCAACAAACCACATATCAGCGTCCAGCCCGAAGGTATACTTAACAATGTGGACCTGCGCTTCCCTAATGAACCCGCCAGGCACAAGTTGCTGGATCTGGTAGGTGACCTGGCACTGGTAGGAAGATGGTTCAAGGCTAAAATCATTGCAACCCGTCCGGGACACCATAGCAATAACGAATTTGCCAGGGCGCTTCGTCAGGTGATGAAAAAGGCGGCACTTCAGAAACAAATTCCTGTTTATAATCCCAACCTGGAGCCGCTGATCGATATCAACGAAGTAAAAAGAAAATTGCCTCACCGCTACCCCTTCCTGATGGTCGACAAGGTGATCCACCTGGACGAAAAATCGGTGGTAGGCATAAAAAATGTTACGAGCAATGAACCCTTCTTTACCGGACATTTTCCTGAGGAGCCAGTGATGCCCGGGGTGCTGCAAATTGAAGCAGCGGCCCAGGTGGGTGGAATCCTGGTATTGGGAACGGTTCCCGATCCTGAAAACTACTCCACCTATTTTCTGAAAATCGATAAAGTGAAATTCAAAAGAAAAGTGGTTCCCGGGGATACACTCATCATCAAAGTGGACTTGCTGGAGCCGATCAGGCGAGGAATTGCACTGGTATTTGCAGAGATTTTCGTTGGCAACCAGCTGGCGATGGAGGGTGAATTGATGGCTCAGATCGTAAAAAACAAAGACAATGATTAGTAAGCAGGCAAACGTTCATCAGGGCGCAAAGATCGCCGACGATGTAAAAGTAGATGCATTTGCCACCATATATGAAGATGTTGAAATCGATTCGGGAAGCTGGATTGGTCCCAATGCGGTTATAATGAATGGTGCCAGGATAGGGAAAAACGTTCAGATATTTCCCGGGGCAGTAATTTCAGGTGATCCACAGGATTTAAAGTTTGAAGGGGAGATTACCACTGTTGAGATTGGGGATAATACCATTATCCGTGAGTTTGTAACCATTAACAAGGGGACCAAAGCCAACGACCGAACTGTGGTGGGGAAGGATTGCCTGATCATGTCCTATGTGCATATTGCCCACGATTGTGTTTTGCAGGACAGGGTGATCCTGGGCAGCTACGCAGGGCTGGCAGGTGAGGTAGAGGTGGATAACTGGGCCATCATAAGCCCGGGCAGCCTGGTCCACCAGTTTGTTCGCATCGGGGCCCATGTGATGATCCAGGGGGGCAGTAAGGTAGGCAAGGATGTACCACCGTTTATCATGGCTGGAAGGGAGCCCGTTTCATTTACAGGGATCAACTCCATTGGTTTGCGTCGCAGAGGCTTTACCAACGACACCATTTATGCCATTCAGGAGGCCTACCGTATTATATACCAGCGTGGATTGAACATCTCCGATGCCATTGAGTTTGTGGAAGCCAATCTGCCCGCCT
>JAUVIT010000121.1 GCA_030592605.1 Bacteroidota bacterium | reverse complement strand
CAATACCACCTGTCCTGTGGTTACCAGGGTTTCACATGCAACTTTGGATTGTGGATCGAATGCAAGAAATTCGTCCAGCAGTGCATCAGATATCTGATCGGATACTTTATCGGGATGACCTTCTGAAACTGACTCGGAAGTAAACAAATATGCCATGACAATAAATTGTTAAATGTAATACCTTAAATATAAGGAAGTAATTTTAGCTTATGTGACAAAAAAAGCAGCGTAATTAACGCTGCTTTATAAGTAATATTATGATAGGATCTTTAATTGCATCCTACAATTTCTATTTTCTTTTCGGCCCTGGTCAGGAAAGGATCTTCAGTCACTTTCTGCAGTGCTTCACAAGCCTCATCGTATTGTTTTGTACTCTGATAGGCTGATCCAAGTTCAAAATTGATGGCGGAGATCCAGATAGCTTCTTTTTCATAAAGCAGGGCTTTCTGCGTGTATTCAATGGCTTTTTCGGATTGATCCGACTTGTTAGCAATAATGGCCAGGTGATATAAAGCACGTGGGTTGTTTGGGTTGGCAGCAAGTGCATTATCACAGGCTTCAACCACATAACTATAGTCGTTTTCCTCTGGATCGACCATCTCCATTTCCTCGGTGATAAATTTATTGTAGTAGTTGTCGATGACACCATTTATCTGGTCGATGGCTTTGGTATTATTCTTGGACATGGCGCCTTCTTTGGCATTTGCGAAGCACTCCAGCATCAATTCGGTTTCGTCCTGTTCGAGGTAAACCATTCCTTTGCCCTGACAAGCCTGATAGAGATTAGGATTCAAGGCTATGGCCTTGTCAAAATATGCAATGGCATCATCATATGATTTGTTTTTCCTTTGCGTGTTCCCCTCTCTGACATACAGTTGGGGTAAATAACCAGAGGCTTTCTTACTGATCTCTGCGTTGTTATTATAGAGTGTTGCAGTCTCCACAGTCAACTCCAGAAAGGGAATAGCATTGTCGTACTGCTTCCTCTTCATAAAGGTGGTAGCCTGCCTGTAATAGGCTGAAGGAATTTGCTTCTGTGCCTGTGCTTTCATATCGTTGGCCTCATCGCCAACTACTTCAGCCATGGTCAGCACCTGGTTAAAGTGTTCAAGTGCGACTTCGTATTCCTGGCCGTTGAGCTTTTCAACACCGGTATTGAATTCATTAATTACGTTTGTGAGGGTCTGGGCAGAAAGGGTAGCTGCCAGAAGAACGCCTGCGAAAATTGCCAATACTCTAAATTTCATACTGTAATCGTTTGGTTAACAAAATGAATCGGTAAAAATATAAAAATATTATACAAATACAATGCCATTTTGCTTAATCAGCAAATGTTTGAAATTCAGATATTTATTGGCTTGTTAGTTCACGGAAGACCTCTTCAAGGCTTTTTTTCTTAAGGGAAAGTGACAGGATAGTAAGTCCCTGACTGACAGCAAAATTAAAAATATCACCCCGGATATCACGTAATTCACGGGTTTCCAGTAAAAACTGGTTGTTTTCGATGGGTTTCACGTTATCGATAAACAGAAGGCTCTTCCAGATCTCCGGATTGATGGTCTCATCAAGTTCAATATGGATGGTCTGTGTTGAGCCCTCACTCCTTTCTTTTAGGCTCTGGGCATCTTCGTCAGCTACAATTCCGCCATTGTTGATGATAATGACCCTGTCACAAATCGCCTCAACCTCTTGAAGAATGTGGGTGGAGAGGAGCACCGTTTTCTCTTTTCCTATGGTGGAAACAAGATTCCGGATTTCCACCGGCTGGTTGGGATCAAGTCCTGAAGTAGGTTCGTCCAGAACCAAAATATCCGGATCATGAATCAGGGCCTGAGCCAGTCCTACACGCTGCCTGTATCCTTTTGATAGATTACCGATTTTTTTGCCCACCTCACGGGTAAGGGCTGTCATCTCAATAACCGTTGAAATCCGCTCCCTGGCCTCCTTCCCATTTACCTGATACAAGCCAGCTACATATTGAAGGTATTCACGGATATACATTTCATGGTAGAGGGGATTGTTCTCGGGCAGGTAGCCAATCATACCGCGGATCTCTTTCTGATGTTCCAGCGCAGGCAAATCATTGATTCTTACCGATCCACTGTCGGGCGAAAGAGTACCCGTAATCATTTTCATGGTGGTGGACTTTCCTGCTCCATTGGGGCCTATAAAGCCTACAATCTCCCCTGTATGAATTTCAAAAGAGACCTTGTTCACTGCCAGTTGAGAACCGTATCGTTTGGAAATCTCTTTAACTGCAATGGACATGGGAAAAGGTTAAAGTGTTAGAAATGTTAGGATCAAAAATCGATTCTAACCATACATGAACTGGCCTACCTTGGCAAAATTGGACTTGGGATTTACACACATTACCGGGATCTTTTCATTGTTGGCCAGGAGCAACTGTTCTTTGGCTCCAAAAATATAGTCGAACTTGGTGATATGTTTGGTGGTGGTGATCAGAATCAGGTCGGCATTAATCTTTTTGCATAAGGCAAGCAATTCCTTTTTATATTGGCTCGAACTAGATTTTGTTGATGTGTGAATCTCATATTCAATGCTGTTCTGGATCAGGAAGCGGATGGCAAAATTGAGATTGACATTGACCTTTTTTTGAAGGTTTTTATCCTGAACGGGGGCCTTATACAAGTGTATTTTAGAATTCAGGTATTTACCGAGGAAGATGGCCCATTGAAGTTTTTCCTTGTTTTCGGATTTGAAGTCGATGGGAAATACAATATCGGTGTACCTGTCCTTTTCCGGGGGTTGATCCTGGACCACAATAAATGGAACAGTGGACCCGGAAACGACCTTCAGGGCCCAGCTACCGAAGAGTTTTTGGTTTCCTTTCATTCCATGGGTCCCCATAACAACAAAGTTGATGTTGTTTTCCTCATTGGAAGCAAAATCGGAAATCTCTTTGAATATTACCCCATGTTGCACCTGGTACCCCACATCTTCGCCAAGATCCTTCTTTATCTCCTCCACTGTCTCCACCATTCTCTTGCTGGCACCCTCTTCTTCAGTCGGCTCATTCACGATATGAAACAATATGATGTTGTTTTTCAGACTGTGTGCCAGCTTAATGGCATGCTTGAGTGCATTGTATGATACAGCAGAAAAATCCCAGGTAACCATAATGGATTTTCGCTCTTGCTCCATGGTTGTTTTTTTTTGAACGATAGTAAATTTAGTAGAATCTTTTTAGATTATAAAGTTAACGGATGGAATTTGATAAAATTGTACTTTTGTAGCTTGATTAAATAAATGAAGATGAAGAGATCGACAGTTAAGGAGTTGCTTGGTGCAACAGAGAAAAACAGGGAAGTATTGCTGAAAGGTTGGGTTCGGACCAGGCGTGGAAATAATCAGCTAGCTTTTATTGCAGTTAATGACGGAACCATTATCCATAGTATACAGGTAGTAGCCGATTTGAATTTATTTCCGGAGGAGGAGATGAAAAGGATAACCACCGGCTCAAGTATCAGCGTCACCGGTACACTGGTTGAATCGATGGGTAAAGGCCAGAGTGTAGAGATTCAGGCCAAAGAGATTGAGGTACTGGGGGACTCGGATCCCGATGTTTATCCTTTGCAGAAAAAGGGTCACTCTTTTGAATTCTTGCGGGAGATTGCACATTTAAGATTCCGGACCAACACTTTTGGGGCGGTTTTCAGGATCAGGCATGCGCTTGCCTTCGCCATTCACAAATATTACAACGATAAGGGATTCTTCTGTTTGCATACGCCCATTATCACTGCTTCGGATGCTGAGGGAGCCGGAGCCATGTTTAAAGTAACCACACTTGATCTGAAAAACACACCTGAAACCGAGGAAGGGGAGATTGATTTTAACCAGGACTTTTTTGGACGCCCCACCAACCTGACCGTTTCAGGTCAGCTGGAGGGTGAGCTGGGAGCTCTGGCGCTCTCATCCATCTACACTTTCGGTCCCACTTTCCGTGCCGAGAATTCCAATACACCCCGCCATGTGGCCGAATTCTGGATGATTGAGCCTGAAATGGCCTTTTACGATATTCATGATAACATGGATCTGGCCGAGGATTTCCTGAAGTACCTGATTAAGTATACCCTGGAAAATTGTCTGGATGACCTGGAGTTCCTAAATAAAATGGTCGACAAAGGTTTGCTGGAACGTCTCAGGTTTGTACTGGAACAGCCTTTTGTAAGAAAGAGTTATACTGAGGCCGTTGAGATCCTGATGAAGGCTGATAAGCTTTTTGAGTTTCCGGTCGAGTGGGGACTGGACCTGCAGTCGGAGCATGAGAGATACCTGGTGGAGCAGCATTTTAAATGCCCGGTAATACTTACCGACTATCCCAGGGATATTAAAGCGTTCTACATGAAGCAGAACGATGATGGACGTACTGTCAGAGCCATGGATGTGCTTTTTCCACAGATTGGGGAAATTATTGGCGGATCACAGAGAGAGGAGGAGCTGGATAAGCTGCAAAGCAGGATGAGAGAGATGGATATTCCTGAAGATGAGTTGTGGTGGTATCTGGAAACTCGTAAATTTGGGACGGTTGAACATAGTGGTTTTGGATTAGGATTTGAGCGCTTAATTATGTTTATTACAGGTATGAGTAATATCAGAGATGTGATTCCTTTCCCCCGCACACCAAGGAGTGCGGAGTTTTAAATAGAAAAAATGCTTAAACAAAGACTTCAGCAGAAATTATTACAAAAACTGTCGCCGCAGCAGATCCAGATGATCAAGCTGCTTGAGATACCTGCCATTCAGCTGGAGCAACGAATCAAGAAGGAACTGGAAGAGAATCCTGTATTGGAGGAGGGAAACGATGAAGAGGAATTTAGCGAACCGGAGGAGACAAAAGAGGAACAGTTGGGCGATCAGCTTGAGGAGTTCTCCCTGGAAGACTATATGCAGGATGATGATACCCCTAGTTACAGGCTGAATGCACAGAATTATTCGGCAGATGAAAAGCGCGAAGAGATTCCTTTCTCGCTGGGCTCTTCTTTTCGAGAACAGTTAAAGAGTCAGCTCGGATTGAGAAAACTCTCAGAAGAGCAGGAAGTTCTGGCTGAATACATACTTGGAAATATTGACGATGATGGCTACCTGCGCAGAGAGCTGGAGTCCATAGCCGACGATCTGGCGTTTTCATCCGGTCTTGAAGCCTCCTATGAATCGCTTCATGAGGTTCTGATGATTATCCAGGAGTTTGATCCTGCTGGCGTGGGGGCAAGGAGTCTGCAGGAATGCCTTTTGCTTCAGATAGAGCGAAAGGACCTTGATCACGCAGTGACCGCACGAGCTCACTCTATTTTAAAAAATCATTTTGAGGAGTTTACCAATAAGCATTATGATAAGATTATCCAGCGTCTGAATATTTCGGAAGAAGAATTAAAACTTGCACTGGAGGAGATTTTACGGCTCAACCCAAAACCAGGTGGAGCTATGGGAGATTCGAATACCAAGTCCTTTCACCAGATTGTTCCCGATTTCATCCTTGAAGAGAATGAAGGCAGCCTGAACCTGTACCTGAATTCAAACAATGTGCCCGAACTCAGGCTGAGCAGGACCTATTCTGACATGTTTGAAAGTTACAACGCCAATAAGTCTTCGGCTAGTAAGGAAGATAAGGATGCCATCACCTTTGTGAAGCAGAAACTGGATTCTGCCAGGTGGTTTATTGATGCTATCCGGCAACGGCAGAACACCATGTTGCTGACCATGAATGCGATCCTGGAGTATCAGGAGAAGTATTTCTACGAAGGAGATGAGACCAGGATGCGTCCTATGATCCTGAAGGATATTGCCGATATGACCGGACTTGATATCTCCACGATCTCGAGGGTGGTGAACAGCAAATACATTCAGACACATTTCGGGATCTATGCCCTGAAATATTTTTTCTCTGAGGGGATGCAAACCGATAGTGGTGAGGAAGTTTCCACCAGGGAGATTAAGAAGATACTTCAGGAATGCATCGATAACGAGGAGAAGCGAAAGCCACTTACAGACGACCGCTTGATGGTAATTCTGAATGAGAAGGGATACCTGATTGCACGCAGGACGGTGGCCAAATACAGGGAACAGCTGGGATTACCCGTGGCCCGGCTGCGAAAGGAACTTTAATGGAGCTTATGAAAAAGGCAGCCCAGCTTATCTCTTACCTCTTCCATCCATTAATTATGTCCTCCGTGGGCTTACTTATTATTTTGAATTCGGGGACTTATCTTTCATT
>JAUVIT010000126.1 GCA_030592605.1 Bacteroidota bacterium | reverse complement strand
CACTTTCGGGAAGTGTGACCTCAATGGTAGGCTCAGCATAACAATAACCCATGCACCCGACCTGGGTAACAATGGCATCCACTCCACGCTTCTCCAGGGCTTCGGTCATAAACTCCATAATTTCCTTGGCGCCAGAGGCTATACCACAGGTAGCCATGGCCACCTTCACCTGCACCAGATCTTCAGCAACTTCACCCTTCTCCCGGGTTTGCAATCCAGTTTGTTGTTCATCGCGGATCTTTTTCAGATCTGCCAGCGATTTAATCTTGTTCATAATGCTTCCTTATTGATTCTCGTATTACTATAAAGTTATGTTAATCCAAGCTCTTCAATGTTATTTCTAATCATTCTTTTCAAAGTGGAAGTCAGCTCATTTCCCCCAATGTATTTAAGCTCCAGTACTTCTCTGATTTCTGGTGGTACGGGAAATAAAAAAAGGATCTGAACATCTGCTGACCTCCTCCTTGCCGGCTCCTGTCGCAATGCAGTTTTCTGCGATATCCAGGATATGTAGTGCGATCTCCTTCATCCCTTACATTTCAAGTACAGCTCTCCCCTGCTCCCCTCTCAAAGCCAGACGCAATTCATCGAAATTTCGATTCTCCATCAAGTAGTTGTTTCCTGCCCGGCCTATATCATCTATATAATGGGCATCGGAATTCTGAATCAAGGCGTAGGCAATTAGTTCAGGATGTTCCTTTACTGACATTTTCGGGGAACTGTGTCTGGATATTTCAATGGCATCTACTTTCAATCCTGCAGGAAAGAGTCCCAGTTGTGAATAGAGTCCGTTCATGAATCTGTCCACATGCGCCGGAATAAAAAGTCCGCCCAGGCTGTGCACCACCTCTGCTGCCTCTTCGATGCTCCACTTGAGACCGGGATAGAGCGAATGGCTGATCTCTTTCACAATCTGCTCCTGCTCATCCACAATCACCTGGTGCCCCAGGAGCGAGGTATCATTGGGAATCTTCGTAAGATTCCGCTCCAACTCCTCCTGGAATGTCAGCACTTGTTCATCTGTATCAAAGAACGTCAGGCAGTGAACCTCTTCCCTGGTATTTATCTCTGCGCCATAGACCACCCAGATCCCCTTCCTTGCTCCCAGCTCCCTGGTTAAGCGGGCATGACCTGTATGGTTGTGGTCGGTCACTGCAATTATATCAAATCCCTTCTCTGCCGCCTTTGTCACAATGTTCCAAGGGCTCATTTCCAGATCCCCGCAGGGGGAAAGAACCGTATGGATATGCAGGTCGGCACGATAGGTGTTCATTCCTTACACAATAATTGAAACAACTTCCCTGATATCAGACATCTCAGCCGTACGAATTGACTGCAGGTTCGAAAAGCCTGTAATCAGCATGGTCTTGTGGTAATCGCCTGTCAAAACATCACTCATCAGGTCGGATGCAAAGGCATGATTTACCTCAGAGCTTAAATCCAGCTTTGGAGTTAAGACTTTAACCTTCAATAACTCTGCGATATTTCCGACCTGCATTCCCATGAATTTGTCAATTTACTGTTATTTATTTCACACTTGTAGGGAAAAAAATATTGCCTTCTGTGACACAAAGATACAACAAATCATTTCACTCCATTCACGACCCTGGATTTTATAATAATTCTAAATAAAATCTGAAGATTCATTAACTTGGAGCATGACAGAACATATACGTTGCAGCTGGCCCGGATCGGATCCAGTCTATGTGGAATACCACGACAAGGAATGGGGTGTTCCTGTGCGGGATGATCGCAAGCAATATGAATTTCTTGTTCTAGAATCGGCCCAGGCAGGTCTGAGCTGGCTTACCATCTTGAAAAGGCGTGATGGGTACAGAAGACTTTATGAAAATTTCGATCCCGAGAAGGTAGTACGCTTCGATGAAGCCCGTATCAAAGCAATGCTGCTGGATAAGGGGATTATCAGGAACCGGAAAAAAATTGAATCATCCATTAACAATGCAAAGCGTTTCCTGGAGATTCGCGAGCAATATGGGAGCTTCTGTAACTACTTTTGGAGATTTACGGATGGAAAGCAGGTGGTCAATCACTTTTCTGACATGTCGGAGATACCGGCCACCACTCCACTTTCAGATACCATCGCAAAGGATTTGAAAGGGAGGGGTTTTCAATTCCTTGGCTCCACCACTATATATGCCCACTTGCAAGCTACTGGACTGGTAAACGATCACGTGGTGGACTGTTTCAGGCATAAGGAGTGCATGGAGCACTAATCCTAGCTCCTTAGATATACGATTTGCTTTAATAATTTGTAATTCTAAGATAAATATGATATTTTTATGATATCATTTTAATATCACTAAACTCAATTGCCATGAAAAAACAAGAAGGTACATACAGGGCTATGTCAGGGTATCTTATGCTTTTGATACTACTGATTATTATTCTTGCAACAGTATTCAGTTTCATGAATGGATTAATATGGTTTGGGATCCCCCTCTGCCTTGCAGCATTCCTGATATCTCTGGGATTTACAGTTGTCAATCCAAATGAATCATCCGTTTTGATTCTGTTTGGTGCTTATAAGGGAACCATAAAGACAAATGGCTTATTCTGGGTCAATCCCTTCTTTGTAAGAAAGAAAATTTCATTAAGGGCTAGAAACTTTGATAGCGAGACCATTAAAGTGAATGACAAGATCGGGAATCCCATAAAGATAGGCTGTGTACTGGTCTGGAAAGTGGAGGATACCTACAAGTCCGCCTTTGAAGTAGATGACTATGTTCATTTTGTATACGTTCAGAGTGAAACCGCTCTGCGAAAACTGGCTGGAATTTACCCTTATGACAATTTTGAGGATCATGATGCCCAGATTACCCTCAGGGGTGGCGGCGCTGAAGTTAACCATGAGCTTGAGGAGGAGATCCGGGAACGCCTGGAGATGGCAGGAGTCAAGGTAATTGAGGCAAGAATCAACTTTATTGCCTATGCAGAGGAGATCGCAGGAGCCATGTTAAGAAGACAACAGGCAACTGCAGTTGTGGCAGCCAGGTTTAAAATAGTTGAAGGTGCTGTCTCTATGGTTCAAATGGCACTGGAACAACTGATGGAGAAAGAGATCGTGGAGCTTGATGATGATAAAAAAGCTGCCATGGTGAGCAATTTAATGGTTGTACTTTGTGGCGACAAGGATCCAAGTCCGGTAGTAAATACAGGAACATTGCATCAGTAAAATGAGTAAAAAGAAAGCTTTTGTTCTCAGGATAGATCCAGTAAAAATGGAAGCGCTGGAGAAGTGGGCAGCGGACGAATTTCGAAGCACCAATGGTCAGATTGAGTGGATCCTGGATCAGGCACTACGGAAAAGCGGACGTTGGAAATCCGGCAAACCTACTTAAAGAGATCCTCATCCCTGATCAGCATCAGGATGGCAGAGTGAGGAATGATCACATATCTTTCATTGTTGAACTCGATCTCATAGCCACTCTTTTGCAGATAGATCGCCTCATCTCCCTCCCTGGGTTGCAGGGGAACATATTTAACATCATCGCCCCTGTCCTTCCAGGGTTCATCTGTATCCTGGATTGCAGGAATAGGGTAACCCGGCCCAACCTTTAAAACATAGCCACTGTGTATCTTCTCCTTTTCCTGCACCCCTGGGGGCAGAAAGAGTCCCGATTTGGTACGATCCAGCTGGTTCTTGGGCTTGATCAACACTCTGTCTCCAACAACAATGAACTTACTTAAATCTTTCTCGTCAATTTGCAATGTCATCTTTTACCGCATTTTCCTTAAAAGTCAAGGTTCTCCCTTAGCACCTGCATTCCACTACGACTCACGGGAACCTTATTCCCATCCTTGAGGATAAGTACAAAGTTACTCTTTTCATAGGGTTCGATCCGCTCGATACAGGTGATATTAGCAATATAGGAGCGATGCACCCTCACAAACTGCTTATTATCAAGGTGCTGCTCAAAGTACTTCATGGTTTGCTGCTTCAAATACTTGCCATCATCTGTATAGATCATCACATAGTCATCCTGGGCTTCCAGGAAATTAATATCTCCCGTGGAGATAACATGGATCTTGCCCGATTTTTTAATGACCACCCTGTGAAGCTTTTCATCACTCTCTGCAAAATGCTGGCGAATCTTTTCGATACCACTCTCCCCTTTTGCACTCCCCTCTTTTGTCTCCAGACGCGAGTTAAGCTTTACCATAGCCTCTTTGAAGCGCTCTTTGGAAAAGGGCTTTAACAGATAGTCCACTGCATTCCTCTCGAAGGCACGTATGGCAAACTGATCATATGCTGTGGTAAAAATCACCTCCGGCTGATGCTCAAGAACCTCCAATAGCTCAAATCCTGTCAGCTTGGGCATCTGAACATCCAGGAAGATGGCATCTGGTTTTAATTCATTAATGGCCTTCAGACCATCAAATCCATTGTCATATTCACCTATGACCTCCATCTCCGGAAACGCTTCCAGATAGGTCTTCAGCAAGTCCCTGGCCGGACGTTCATCTTCAACTATGATAATTTTTTTGCTAGTCATCACTATATAAATATACGTGGAAATAAAATTGTAACACTAAATACACCGTCATTCCCTGACCATTGTACTGTGCCCTTCTCCTTATAGGCCAGCGCAATGCGCTGCCGGACATTCTGAAGCCCAACCCCAGTCCCTTTCCTGGTAGGAATAGCGGGATCGAAATCATTGCTTATCACTGCTTTCATATGCCCCTCATCAGGAACACACGAAAACTTGATGCTTACCGGGTCCACACTCTCATAAACGCTATGGCGGATCGCATTCTCGAACAGGGGTTGAAAAATCATGGTTGGGACCGGGAATTCTTCACAAGCTTTGTCAACGTCGAATTCATATAATAATTTCTCCCTAAAGCGGACTTTCTCAATGGCCAGATAGTCCTTCATTCTACCCAACTCTTCTCCCAGTGGTACATACTCATTTTCCCTGTGCTTTAGAGAGTATCTCAGAAAATCTGATAACCTGATAATCATTTCCCTGGCTTCCTCCGGATTGCTCATGGTCAGCGAAGAGATGGAATTCAGTGAATTAAAAAGGAAATGTGGATTGATCTGGGATTTCAACATATTCAGTTCTGCATCCCTGACCATTCCTTTCAGTCGCTCTTCTTGCTGGTTTCTTTCCTGCAGCTTCTGATTGTTGGAAACCAGGTAATAGATCAGTACCAGTACCAGGTAGATCAGTCCGCCCAACATGGCTCTCCATGCAACTGTCTGGTTGAGGAACTCGATGTAATCCTCCTGACTACTAAATATGGCATTCAACACACCAATGCTTAACAGCAGCCAGCTCCCCATCACTACCCCCCCAGCCACTACATGGGCCGAAATAGAATAGAAGGGAGATTGCCTATGAAATGGGATATACCGTGTAGGATACCAGGCGAGAAGTCCCATGAAACCAAATAAAAGGCTGGAAAACAATGCATCGGTAACTACAACAGGTATGGAGAAGTTAAAGACGTACAGGTAGAGTAAACCTTGTGTGGCCGCGACCATCAGCCAGACCAGGGAATAGATCAGTATAGACCTCCTGTTTCCAGTAATGGGGTGGCTCATTGTCAGTGGTAGTTAACAATCTCGCCGCCCCCAAATACATTCACACCTGTAATATGAAGGCTCCTGTCGGC
Source organism: Bacteroidota bacterium (assembly GCA_030592605.1). GTDB lineage: Bacteria > Bacteroidota > Bacteroidia > Bacteroidales. Next base: position 495 of record JAUVIT010000126.1, on the reverse strand, counting down.
ATCGGAAACCACAATGGATTTAACCCGCTTATCGGAGAATCCACCAAAAACCGAGGTCACTTCCACTTTAACATCCCAGCTTTCAGGAACAATCAATTTGGTCCCCCCAAAGATTAGAACAACCTCCAGGTAATTCTTGCCCGGAGCTAGTTTTCCCCGGGTAAAATCAATTTTGGAACCCCCAAAAATATGCGTGATTTTCCCACCTTTAAACTGTTGAGAATTAATAATCCGGTCTCCGCCACCAAAGACTGTGACATCGTCCAGCCAGTCCTCACTGCTTGCTTTTCTCTTATGCCCTCCAAAGTAGGTTCCTCCGGCACCGCCCCTGCGACTGCCGAAAATTACCACCAGTCCAAGCAGGATCAGCATGGCAGGCCAAAAGAGAGAGCGCCAGTAATCCGGAACATGAATGATTCGCGGAAAGAGGAAAAACGATCCGATCGCAATCAAAATGATTCCTGTGCTCTTATTCTCTTTACTGGATAGCATAAT
>JAUVIT010000320.1 GCA_030592605.1 Bacteroidota bacterium | reverse complement strand
CAGAAAACCCCAATACTGGTGGATGCCATTGCTGTTTGGCGTGGCCTTTATTTTAATCGGATTCTGGATCTTGCGATCCCCCGAAGAGAGTTTTGAGAAGATTACCAAGTTCATCGGGGTGATTATCCTGATCAGTGGGGCCATTCAGCTATTTTTTACAATTAAGAATCGCAGGGGTACTCCGGGATGGGGCTTCCAGCTGGCAGGTGATTTATTTGACCTTGCTGTGGGAACTGCGCTTTTGGTCAATCCCTCTCTGCTATTGAAATTGATCACCCTGTTTGTAGGAATCTGGTTAATTGTCAATAGTATATCCATCTTTATGAAAGCTGCCGAGGCAAGGAAGGATGAGAAGCGTTTCTGGATGTGGGAATTTGCGCTGGCCGTATTCCTGATGTTACTGGCCGTTGTGTTCTTGTGGCACCCCATGTTGCTGGGTATCTCCATTGCTGTGTGGACCGGACTGGCTTTTATTATCCTGGGTATTTTCAGAATTGTACTCACACTACGCCTGAGGAGCCTGAGAAATGAAGACTAGAGAAGCTAAGTCTTTTCCGTCATCGCGTTCTGGATGTAGGGAACAATGGCGTTGTTCATTTGATCGCTGGTGCCATCGTAGGTAAGGGTAACAATGGGAACGCCGGTCAGCTCCTTGATCCTGCGGGTCATGGCTTCAGTCACCAGGGCCGGGCAACAGTAGGAGGGGTTGGTCTGCACAAACAGGGATAGCTCGGGGTAGTTCTCTTTCAGGTAAAATATCTTCAGAATATTATCGTAGGATTCTCCTCCATGGAAGGGATCAATATTAAACTCCTTCAGTTTCTCTTCCAGGAGTTTGGGTTTAATATGCGGTGGCGGACCCAGGTGTCGGATGAAGGGCTTATAGTAACGTTCATCCATGTATTTTACCACATAAAGCAGCGCTCTGTTCACATTGGTTTCCATATGCGCTCCGCGTTCATGGGCACGACGAAACATATTCTCGATGGTGATTTTTGCATAATCATTATAGGGAGTTGTGACAGCCTCTCCCCCCGCCTCTTCGATGGCACGGATCAATCCCTGGTTCATGGTTTCATTGTCCCTCACATAGAGGTCTCCGAATATGGCCACCTGTGGCTTGCGACTTGTTCTGTCATATGCAATCTCATCCACAAGAGCCAGCCCTTCTTCAATGGCCTGCTCCAGCGAGGTTTTCCCCAAAAATGCATCAAGAAGTACCCGGTGAACATTTTTGAATACCTGGTCGGTCTGGCCGGGAATGTGCTCATAGGGACGGATACGGCAGGCGGTCTTATGAAATAATCCCCCCAGCATATAAGCGAAATAGGCATAATAAGTGACCTTGATGGAGATATCACGGTGAGTGATTTTTCCTGAATATACTGAAGTATTTTCAAGCCCCTTTCCGTAATTTTCCATGATCTTCTTAATATAGAAGGGATACTGTTTCAGGTTGCAGCTGATATTACCCTCTACCGACCATAAAATGGTGTTCGAGGGATCAAGCTTGTGTTTTTCGATGTAATCGATACAGTTCTGGGCTATGATATTGATGGGAAGGCACTGGCCCGTATTGTGCACCATGCTTTTCCGGATTCCCAGTTCGCTGGGTTCGAGTAGTCGCGCATCCAGTCCGGCTCTTCTCAGGTTGGCTACCACGAGGGGACTGACAAAACTATCCCAGTTGGGCATCAGAAGTGTTTTTTCGCCCACCCTGCTTTCTACCCGGGGCAAAAGGGATCCCAGGTCGGGATTAAGAACCACACTTGCAGTCCGCGAATGGTTTTGGAAGGAGCGCAGCGCAGCCTCAATCCGGGTTTCATACCCTGTGTTTGAATCATGCTCGTCAATCTGAATGATCAGGTAGGGCTTGTTATAGAGGTGCATCAACTGCTTAAAATAGTCGATGATAAAAGAGTCCGGGGCGCATTTAAAGGCTGTAATCAGTACCGGGTACAAGTTTTTAGTCCGCCCGGCCAATTCAGCTGCCCGCAGGATATCGGATGCAAAATGCCACGGGGTCTTCTCCAGCAATAGATTGAATGCTGCATCGTGGTCAGGGTCGACCCGGAGCATGTCCTGGTACCACGCATTGATTCCCATCCCTGTAAAAATATCGGGGATTCCTTTGTTTAGTGTATCTGAGAGAACCACATAAGGTCTACCCAGAAGCACCACGGAAACATCTTTGCCTTTCTCTTTTTTATAAAACAGCTGTTGCAAGCGCTCCTTTAACTGTCTGGACTCTTTATCTGCCTTGATCATGGCAGCGGTTACCTTTATGAGAGTCAATGAATCAAATCCCATCCTCTTCAGTTCCCTGAGAAGCAACCTGGCATTGTGGTCGATCCTCTTACTAAAATTCAGCATGGGACTAATCAGTTTATCCCCCACATGTGGCCCCTCCAGGTAAGCCAGTGAAGCGCTGAACTGGGTATAGTAGCAGAAGTTATGAGTTTGGCTTCCGGGGCTCAACCTTGATTCAAGGTAGGAGGGCATAAAAACATAATCACAGGTTTCGGCAATGTGTGCCACATGGCCGTACATGGCATCGACGGGGGCACAGAATTCGGCACCGGCTATTTTCTTACCAGTTTTCAGGGAATCTCTGTATCCTTCGCTTGTATGCAGCGGAATGCCCAGCACCCTGAAAAAAGCGGTCCAATAGCTTAGGTCTTCTGTAAGGTGCAGAGCAGCAGGCATTCCCACTCGGACTCCTGTTTTTTTCAGCCTCGAAACCTTTCTCTCCGGTCCCCTGATCAGCTTTTTGCGCTCCTTTAAGAGCTCAAAGCTGCCCTGCGCTTTACTTACAAATTTTTTAGTCTCATAATCTCTTCCACACAGGAATCCGTATGCCAGTTTTTCCCCGTTGATGTCAGCCACACTGATGGTACAGTGGTTCAGGCACAATTCACAGGTTTCGGTCTGTACCGGGATGGTACGTTTGTAAAGATCAATGCCCCTGAATCCGGTTTCTTTGCCCTCCTCCTCCTCCTTCAGAAGCAGGGCGGTTCCCAGGGCTCCGGTAAGGTGACAGAGAGTTGATATAAAGATTGGTTTTTCCAGGCGCTGCTCAAAGGCTGCAACCAGGGCCCTGTTTTTGGCGGTGGCTCCCTGGAAGCAGATGTGATCGCCGATATGGGCCTCACTAGCCACCTTCTTCAGGTAGTTCTCGCGCACGGAGTGAATAACCGTGGCCAGTACCTCTTCCACTGAGTAGCCTTTGCTTAGAAGCTGGTTGATATCCCGCTCCATAAATACGGTGCAGCGGTCACTTGCAAGAGGTGCCTGCCGGCCCATGGCCATGCTTTCAAAGT
>JAUVIT010000198.1 GCA_030592605.1 Bacteroidota bacterium | reverse complement strand
TGTTGCCCAGGGCACCTATTCCAATCTGGCAATCATTACCCATTCATCTTCAGAATTTGTACTCGATTTTGTAAGGGTGATGCCGGGGATTCCGAAAGCTGAGGTAAAATCCAGGGTAATCCTTACTCCTGAACATGCCAAGCGTTTGTTGCATGCTCTTAACGATAACATCGAAAAGTATGAGAAGATCCACGGGCCTATCAAGCACATCGAACCGGCCGGCGGACCGGCCATGCCGATGAATTTCGGGGGACCGACAGCACAGGCTTAATTCTAATGTAATCAATTGCTTAATAAGGGTTTTGGTATTTCACCAGGACCTTTTTTTTTATTAATTTTAGATAACTCTATTTTTGTGGTGCTTCTTTAGAATTCTTTTATATTTGTCAGATTATTTAAAAATCTAGTTATGCATATTATTGTCTGTATTAGCAATGTCCCCGACACCACCACCAAGGTGAAGTTTTCGAGTGAAAATACTTCCTTTGATGATAGCGGAGTACAATGGATCATTAATCCGTGGGATGAACTGGCACTGACCAGGGCCATGGAATTGAAGGAGGACACCTCCAATGCGGTCTCAAATGTAACCGTTGTAACGGTTGGCCCGGCAGGAGCAGAACCCACCCTCAGAAAAGCTCTGGCAATTGGCGCCGACGATGCCATCAGGGTTGATTCGGAGACTGGTGATGCCCATTTTGTAGCAGCTCAGCTTGCTTCAGTGATAAAAAATGGTGAATTTGATGTGATACTCTGCGGTATTGAATCCAGTGACTATAATGGATCTGCTGTAGGGGGAATGGTGTCAGAAATGCTTGATATTCCTTCCGTCTCAGCCATTTCAGGATTGCGAATAGATAATGGAGAGGTTTTAATCACCCGGGATATTGACGGTGGCAGGGAGGAGGTTTCCGTTCCTGCACCCTTTGTTGGTGTGGTACAGAAAGGAATTGCCAAAGAGCCCAGGATTGCGGCCATGCGCGGGATCATGATGGCCAGGAAAAAGCCGCTTCAGGTGGTACCCGTCGTTGAGGCTGAAAAGCTCACCACTTACCAGGAGTATGTAATGCCGGAGCCTAAAGCACCGTGTAAAATGATTGAGGCTGACAATGTGAAGGAACTGGTGAATCTCCTGCAAAATGAGGCTAAAGTCCTATAATTTACTAACGTAACTAACCTTTTCAATATATGTCAGTATTAGTTTATACAGAGAACTGGGATGGGAAATTCAAAAAACTTTCCTACGAACTGGTATCCTATGCCTCCGCTGTAGCGGGTATGATAGGCGGAAGTGTTACCGCTCTGTCAATTGGGAATGTGCAACAGGATGAACTGTCAAAACTGGGTGCCTACGGTGCAACCAGTGTCCTGAATGTGGATGGAGCACCCGAAGGCCTGGATAACCAGGTTTATACCAGTATTATTGCCGCAGCCATGGAAAAAACCGGGGCGAAGGTCCTGGTTATGGCTCAAAACAACACAGGGAAAGCCATTGCTCCCAGGCTATCCGTCAGATTAAAAGCAGGCCTGGCAGCTGGTGTTACTGCACTGCCGGAATCTGCCAATCCCCTGGTGGTCCTCAAGAAAGTATTCAGCGGTAAAGCTTTTGCAAAAGTGAAGATCCTTTCCGACTCGGCTGTACTGACACTGGCTCAGAATTCTTTTGAGATTGCCGAAACAGGTGGATCAGCATCTGTGGAATCCTTTGATCCGGGTGTGGATGTTGCTGGAGCAAAAACCACCATCAAGGATGTACAGAAACAGGAAGGCAAGTTGTTGCTTTCCGATGCAGAGGTGGTCATCTCCGGCGGAAGAGGAATGAAGTCATCTGATAACTGGGGTCCCATTGAAGAACTGGCAGAGGTGCTTGAAGCTGCCACTGCGTGCTCCAGGCCCGTCTCCGATGAAGGATGGCGTCCTCACGAAGAGCATACCGGGCAGACTGGTAAGATCATTGCACCTAATCTCTACTTTGCATTTGGAATTTCCGGAGCTATCCAGCACCTTGCAGGAGTGAGTTCATCCAAATGTATTGTGGCCGTCAACACAGATAAGGACGCCCCCATTTTTGAAGCAGCCGATTACGGCATCGTAGGAGATGCCCTGAAGGTACTGCCTGAACTAATCACAGAAATCAAAGCTGCCAGGGCCCAGTAAGGCAAATCAATCCTCAACTTATGGAAAAACAGTTTATTTTCCTGGCTACATTACTGGTCACCTTACTGGCTTTTGGCTATACGACACGCAGGTATGTAGGGTTCTTTAAGATCACCAGGGGAGGATTTCCCGTGAAGCAGATCGGACGACGTATTGGTGTCATGCTTGAGGTGGCTATTGGCCAGACCAAGATCTTTCGCAGACCCATTTTAGGATTGCTGCACGCCCTGGTTTTCTGGGGATTTTTAGTGATCCTCATTGGAAGCTTAGAGATGGTGATCGATGGTTTGACAGGCCAGGAGAGGGTACTCTCTTTCCTTGGAGCTGTGTATAATATCATTATGGCTTCCGGAGATATTTTTGCCCTGGTCATTGCCCTGGCCATTATTGTGTTCCTGGCCCGCAGAATATTCCTGAATGTAAAGCGGTTCTCTGGAATCGAAATGAAACATATTTCCCATCTGGATGCCAATGTGGCGCTCACCATCATCCTGGTGCTGATGTTATCGCTCCTGGGAATGAATACTTATTATGTACTTGCGACGCAGCAGGCAGGTCATGGACTTGAAGGAGTTTACCCTGTGAGTCAGCTCCTTGCTTCCCGGATCGATGCAGGGGCTCATACCAGCGAACTGTTGTACCAGGTCAACTGGTGGATCCATATTTTACTTGTATTCATCTTCGCCAACTACCTGCCCTATTCCAAACATTTCCATGTGTTCATGTCAGTTCCCAATGTCTTTCTGAGCAGGCTTGAGCCCCTGGGAAAACTGGATACCATGGAGAGCATCACCAAAGAGGTGAAGATCATGATGGATCCGGACCAGGCATTTGCATCCCCTCCTGAGGGAGAAGCAGCAGAGGAGGAGACCCCGGAAAGATTTGGGGTTCTTGATGTGGAGGATGTTACCTGGAAAAATTACCTTGATTCACTGGCATGTACCGAATGTGGCCGATGCACATCGGTCTGCCCGGCCAATATTACCGGCAAGAAATTATCGCCCAGAAAGATCGTAATGGATGTAAGGGCAAGGATGAAGGAGAAAGGTCCCGGTTTGGTAAAAAAAGGCGCAGAATACTCCGATGAAAAGTCACTGATCAGAGACTACATTTCGGAAGAGGAGTTGTGGGCCTGCACCTTGTGTAACGCATGTGCTCAAGAGTGCCCCATAAACATTAATCAGCCTGCTTTGATTGTGGGAATGAGGCGGTATCTGGTGATGGAGGAATCGGCTGCTCCCAGTGAGTTGAATTCTATTTTCTCCAACATCGAGAACAATGGTGCACCCTGGCAGTTCTCCCAGGAGGACCGGATGTTATGGGCAGAGGATATTGTGGTTAATGATAAGAGCCAATAGGTATGGAAACGAAGCAGAGAAAAGTTGAGGTGCCCGTACTGGCAGATCTTTTGGCAAAAGGCGAAAAACCTGAATACCTTTTATGGGTAGGTAGTGCGGGAGCATTTGATGACCGTTACAAGCATGTATCAAGGTCATTTGTTAAAGTCTTGGATTTCATCGGAACTTCCTATGCAGTACTGGGTACAGAGGAATCATCCAGCGGTGATGTGGCTCGCCGTGCTGGCAATGAAATGCTATACCAGATGCAGGCATTGATGAACATTGAGATCTTTGAGAGTTATGAAGTCAAAAAGATCCTTACCTGTGATCCACATGCCTACAATACATTCAAAAATGAATATTCCGATCTGGGGGGCAGGTATGAGGTGATCCATCATACCCAATTTCTTCGTGACCGTATTTCAGACGGATCGCTTAATATTCCTGGTGATGCATTGGAAGGAAGCACCATTACATTTCATGATCCCTGCTATCTGGGCCGCGCCAATAAAGAATATAAGGCACCCCGACAGGTGCTGGATGCGCTCGCCGCCACAAAAAAAGAGATGGGCAGAAACATGAGTTTTGCACTATGTTGTGGTGCTGGAGGCGGACAGATGTTCAAAGAGGCTGAAAAGGGAGAAAAGGAGGTCTTTATCGAGCGGACTGAAGAGGCCCTTGGTACCGGTGCAGATATCATTGCCACAGCTTGTCCCTATTGCATGGTGATGATGACTGATGGTATCAAGTATAAGAACAAAGAAGATAGGGTGAAGGCTTATGATATAGCTGAGCTGGTAGCTCAGGCCCTGGAATTATAAATAACTATTAACAATCGCGAAGCGGTTTTATTAACGCGAGCGAAGCGAGTAAAAACAATAACAATGGAGAACAAAAGATTAATTACCGGTGGTGAGTTCCTGGTAAAGGAGACCGATCCGGCCGATGTTTTTATCCCTGAAGAATTAGATGAAGAGCAACGAATGATTGGTCAGAGTTGCCAGGATTTTCTGGAGACGGAGGTCTTTCCTGCAATAGACCGCATTGATGCCCAGGAGGAGGGATTAATGAGGGAGCTGCTTGGGAAATCGGGCGAATTGGGATTGCTGGGTATTGCCATTCCGGAGGAGTATGACGGATTCGGGCAATCCTTTATTACCACCATGTATGCAAGTGAGGTGCTGGGAGCCGGTTATTCCTTTGCCGTAGCATTCTCATGTCACACCGGTATTGGTACGCTGCCCATTCTCTATTACGGGAGTGAGGAGCAGAAAGCTAAATACATTCCCAAATTGGCCACTGGAGAATTGGTTGG
>JAUVIT010000360.1 GCA_030592605.1 Bacteroidota bacterium | reverse complement strand
GCACCTTGCTGCCACTGATCATTATTGATACCGAAGGTCAGCAGATCCCCGATGATCCCAGAATTACAGCCACCATGAACCTGGTAGATAACGGGGCCGGAAACTACAACCATACCTCCGATCCCGGGAATGGATACAGTGGCCAGATCTCTATTGAATTAAGAGGGGAATCTTCACTTGGACTATTTGCAAAGAAATCTTTCAGTTTGGAAACCCAGACCGATTCAGGGACAAACAATAATGTATCGCTGCTTGGTCTGCCCCAGGAGAACGACTGGGTGCTCTATGGCCCCTACGCCGATAAAAGCCTGGTTCGTAATGTTCTCAGCTATCGCTTATTTACCGAGATGGGACATTATGCCCCACGTACCCGCTTTGTAGATGTGGTGGTCAACAATGATTACAGGGGTATATATATTCTGACTGAAAAGATCAAACGTGATAAAAACAGGGTCGATATGGCCAAACTCCTTCCTGAGGATATAAGTGGCGATGAACTAACGGGCGGCTACCTGCTTAGGATCGACAAGCTAACAGGAATGCTATCCACTGAGTACTGGGTCTCACCTGTTTATCCACCAATTGCAGGATACCCGGAGCTAACTTACCAGTATTTTGATCCCAAAGTCGAGGAACTCAATGAAACTCAAAAAAACTATATCAAGGAATACATGGAGGAATTTGAAAGGGTACTGATTAATAAATACTTCAAAGATCCCGATCATGGCTACAGGGCTTACCTGGATATCCCCTCTTTTGTGGACCTGATGATCCTGAACGAATTCACCAAGGATGTGGACGCCTTCAGGCTCAGCCATTATTTCTATAAGCAGAAAGACTCTGATGGCGGCTTACTAGTCACCGGTCCCCCATGGGACTACAACCTGACCTTTGGGAACAGTGACTTCTCAGAGGATATTCACGAAACCTATAACTGGATCTATACCAATCATATAACGATCTACTGGTGGGCCAGGGTAATGGAGGACAGCTGGTTCAGGAATGCTTTAAGATGCAGGTGGGATGAGCTCTACCAATCTGTATTAAGCAGTGGGCACCTGCATGGCATCATCGACAGCACCCTGATGGTTATGGGTGAATCGGTTTCCCGTAATTTTCAGCGCTGGCCTATACTGGGCACCTATGTCTGGCCCAATTCATTCGTGGGACAGACCTACAGCGAGGAAGAATGGTTCCTTCGCAACTGGATCGATGATCGCCTGGAATGGATGGATGGCAGGTGGGGTGGACAGTGCTGGCCACTCTCTGACGAAAGTGAAGAGGTGATTCCCCTTCCGGAATCCGGTCGCATTTACCCCAATCCCTCGGATCTTTCCTCCACCTTTGTGGACCTGGACGGCTTAATGGAAACCGAAGTTTCATTCATCGTGTATGATATGAGCGGAAGGGTGGCCCATCAGGACATAGCACATTACTCAGGGAGAGAATTTGCCTATGCACTGCCCGATCTTTCCTACCTTCCCAAGGGAATCTATACCCTGGAAATTGAAGGGGGCAGCCAGAAGCGAGCCGTGTTCAAACTGATCAAGCAATAAAGATCTAGAAGCGATAGGTGTATCCCAGCACTACCACATGCAGTTGCCTCGGGTTGACCATATTAAACTCATTTTCCAGAATATAACGCAGCGATAAGCGGGATGTAAAACTTGGGGAAAACCTTGCCCCGGCCGTATACCTCATGGCATAGGTAAGCCACCGTGATTCATTGTTGGATCCGTGCCAGCTTTCCGCCGAAGCAAACCATCCGAAGCGGGTACCAAAAATATGCTGTGCTACCTTCAACCTGTTCCTGTTTACCAGGGTATTCATACTTAAATAATTGAGTGCCAGAACTTCATCGAATCCATACTGAAGTCTGATTCGCAGGGATAGATCAAATCCCGACAAATCATAGCTTCCCATCCCGTCCAAATGGAGCCTGTAGCGGGTATGAAGTTGCTGCTCACCGTCCATTACAAAGACAGTCCTTACACCACCAGCCAGACGGAGGTAATCAAGGACATTATAGGAGGCCCCCATGGTCAGCAGGGTACGACTATATTGCAGACTGTTATTTTTAAAGCGCTGCTCAAGCTCTCCATTCAGATCCAGTTTGGACGAAATCTTCTTGTCCAGCTCCAGCTCCCACCACGACTGAAAATCCTTAACCTGGCCCTGCAAATCGACAGTGCCAAGTGAAAAAAATAAGAAACTACTTAAGAAAAAACAGAGTCGCCTAATCGTCATTATTATTCGCCTGGATTCCTGAATCTGTATTCCTCCAGTCCTCTTCATAAAAATAGATATAAATCCGGGCAGCGTCTCTCAGGTAATCGATGCGCTCAACATCCACACGGTGAATCTTCAGTCCGGTACGTTCCTCCAGGTCGGCAATCAGCTCGACTCTCCTATCGGGCTTGATAAGCTCCACCTTCTCATAAAATATCAGCTTCTTGTTTTCGGTCTTCATCAGGAAAACCTTTTCCAGAAGATAAGTAACGAATATAATGGCTGCATTGGTAAGCAGAAGCTCTGCATAGCTGACCCGCCTGTTGGCCAGTGAATTGATCACAGAAACCCCAATTACAAGGAAGAGGTAAGTCATCTCCCGGATGGGGATCTGCTGGGTCCGGTAACGGAGCATTCCGAATATGGCAAAAAGTCCCAGCGCAAAACCAATCTCAACACCCACATTCTCAAGCAGCATAATCATAAAGAATACCACCACACT
>JAUVIT010000322.1 GCA_030592605.1 Bacteroidota bacterium | reverse complement strand
TTTATCCCGGAGACTTACGAGTTTTTCTGGACCACTTCCCCAGAGGAATTTACGGATCGCATGAAACAGGAGTATGAGAAGTTCTGGGACGGGGAGCGGGACCGCAAGGCTAAGAAGCTGGAGATGACTCGTGAGGAAGTGGTTACCCTGGCTTCCATTGTGGATGAAGAGACTCTTTATGATGATGAGAACAGCCGGGTGGCAGGCCTGTATTTGAACCGCCTGGAACAGGGTATACCCCTTCAGGCCGATCCCACACTGAAATTTGCACTGGGTGACTTTTCCAGGCAGCGGATCCTGAACGAGGATAAGGAGGTTGACTCGCCCTACAATACCTATAAATTCAAGGGACTTCCTCCAGGACCTATCTCCATTCCATCTGTCTCAGCCATTGATGGGGTGCTTGATTCTGAAAAGCACCGCTATTTGTACATGTGTGCCAAAGCTGACTTCAGTGGTTACCATGCTTTTGCGCGAAATTACGATCAGCATTTAAAAAACGCCAGAGCCTATCAAAGACAGCTGAACAAAAAAAGAATCTATAAGTAGATAGGTAGCACGGGAGTGCTTCTTGCTATATCACATTTACCTCCCGTTCAAGCGTAATCCCAAATATGCGCTCTACATCCTCCAGGATCTTTTCTGAGAAATCGTAAATCTCCTGGCCTGTGGCTCCACCATAGTTGACAATTACCAGGGGCTGGGAGGGCCAGGATCCAACATTGCCTATCCTTTTCCCTTTCCATCCGGATTTTTCAATGAGCCATGCTGCAGGAATCTTCATCTGGTTTCCATCATTGGGGTAGAAGGGAACATCGGGGTATTCTACCCGGATACAGCTAAAGATGGTTCGGTCCACGATCGGATTTTTGAAGAAACTACCAGCATTCCCATATTGCTTAGGGTCAGGCAATTTAGCGCTCCTGATGGCAATAATCACCTTCCGCAGATCCTGTGGAGTGCTTCCCTTTGCTAAGGTGAACTCCTCTTTCACATTCCCGTAATCCAGTTTGAGATCGGGCTTCCTGTTCAGCCTGAAGGCCACATGGGTGATAATATACCTCCCTAAGGCTTCCCCTTTAAAGATGCTGCTTCTGTAGCCAAAGGCACATGCTTTATGGTCCAGCTGTACAAGCTGCTTTTTTTGCAGGTCCCATGCTTCCAGCCATTCAAAACGGTCCTTGAGTTCTATTCCGTAAGCACCGATATTTTGAACCGGTGCAGAACCCACCGATCCGGGAATAAGGCTCAGGTTCTCCAAACCATACCAAGCCCTTTCAATGGCATGTGAAACCCAGCTGTCCCAGTTTTCTGAGGCACCTACTTTTACCACCAGCTCGTCTCCCTTCTCTTCAACTACTTCGACTCCTTTCATGCCGGGTTGTAAGACCAGTCCGTCGAAATCATCCCTGAAAAGAATGTTGCTACCCTCCCCCAGAACCAGGAGGGGTATTTGGCTGTAACTTGTGTCTTCCAGAACTTCGCAAAGGGCCTCCAGATTCTCTGGTCTTGCATAAGAGGCAGCTCTGTAGTCCAGGCCAAAACTATTCAAATCCTTCAGAGGATGCTTGTGGTATATGTCGATCATTATTGTAAATATAGCAATGATTTGGTCCTATACCATGACTGCTTTTCCTATCTTTAGGAATCTTAGAATCAATCATGAAACGCGCCTTCATATCGGTGATTAATGACCTGGCAACAGATCAACGGGTCGGACGGGTAGCAAAGCTGCTTTCTGAACAGGGATTTGAAGTGATCTGCCTGGGTCGCCGCTTAAAAAATAGCCCGGATCTGAAGAACAAGCCTTTTAAGCATCGACGTTACAGGATGCTCTTTTCCCGTGGACCATTGTTTTATGCGTGTTTTAATCTTCGCCTGGTGATCACCTTGCTATTTGTCAAGAAACCGGTAGTTATGATTTCCAATGACCTGGATACTCTGCCGGCCAATTTTTTGGCAAGCAGGATCAGGGGAGTGCCCTTGATCTATGATAGTCATGAACTGTTTACCCAGGTTCCTGAACTGATTCACAGGAAAACTGTTCAATCTGTATGGAAGTTGATAGAGCGCATCCTTGTGCCTAAACTCCGGCATGCAGTTACTGTAAATTATTCCATTGCGACAATCTATCGAAGACTTTATGGTACGCGTTTCAAGGTGGTCAGAAATGTTCCGGAAAAGCTTGAATACACTCCCCGAAAAATAGACCCGGCTGCGAAGCAGATGATCATTTATCAGGGTTCCCTCAATGTGGGAAGGGGCCTGGAGTTGATGATTGATGCCATGCACTATATTCAGAATGTCCGTTTCGTGGTGGTTGGGACGGGTGATATAGAAGATGATCTGAAACAACGGGTTGTACAAAGTAAGCTGAGCGATCGGGTGGAATTCATGGGAAGGATGTTGCCGGAAGATCTTTTGGCCCTCACATTGAAGGCCGATCTTGGGATATCTCTGGAGGAGGACCTTGGACTGAATTATCGCTATTCCTTGCCCAACAAGTTATTTGACTATATCCAGAGCCGGGTGCCGGTTCTTTGTTCAGCACTTCCGGAGATGAGAAGAATTGTTGATTCATACGGTGTAGGTATTTCAAGCAAGGAGAGGGATCCCGAAAAACTGGCAGGCCGGATCAGGTATATGTTGAAGGAGAGGTCAGGAGGGGCCTGGATGGAGGCACTCCACCGGGCAGCTCAGGAGTTGTGCTGGGAAAACGAGTCGATCATTTACCTTGAACTTTTGAATGATTGTGGGGTTCTGCCCTGACTTCAATAACAAAAACCCCTGTTTGCCGTTATAGTCTCATATTCCATATTTCCATGAAAATAAAATCAAACATCCTTTTATTGCTTTTGTCTCTTGCTCCTATGACCATTAGTGCGCAGCTTGAGTTCATTGAAGTGGAAACCCTTGAACAGATGAAAGCAGCACAGAAGAAGGCATCGGACGGGATGTTGATGCTATTTGTGGATGTCTATGCCACATGGTGCGGACCGTGCAAGATGATGGATAGTGAGGTCTATACCGATCCTGCTGTGGCAGACTATATGAATAAACATTTTCTGAGTGTCAGATTGGATGGGGAGTCGGATTTCGGTCGTATCTATGCTTCTGAGCAAGGCCTGGAGGGTTACCCCAGTATGTTCATTTTCAGTGATGACGGTGAACGGGTGAGTAAGATTGTTGGTTTTACACTTGCGGCTGACCTGGTCAGTTCCTTAAGCTCTATTACAGAGGGATTCGGTAAGGTAAAGGCTTACCGAGCCCATTACCAAAAGGGAACACTGGATGCTGAAGGTTTTGCCGACTATA
>JAUVIT010000299.1 GCA_030592605.1 Bacteroidota bacterium | reverse complement strand
CTGTTTAAATTTATGGACCTCGATCCTGGCCTAGAAGGCTCCTATTTCCAGCCCTTCGTGATGACCGGCTTCTCAAACAATGGCTTTGAGGTAAGCGCCAATGGGGCAAAGTTGAAATACATAGATGATATAGTTGGGACATTTAGTGTGGAACAGGAAGAGATCGACCTGGAGGGCGAGGCCATTTTTGTGGGATTTGGTGTCAGGGCCGGTATGTGGGATTGGGACGATTATAAGGATGTGGATGTAAAGGATAAGATTGTGATCACCAGGGTCAACGATCCCGGCATGGTCAATCCGGACATTTTCGAAGGTAGCACCCTCACCTATTTTGGACGGTGGACCTGCCATATTGAGGAGGCAGCACGCCGTGGGGCTGCAGGGATCCTGCTGATCCATACAGATGAAACCGCCGGTTACGACTGGGACGTAGTGAAAAATTCCTGGACCGGAGAGGAGCTCTTCATAAACTCTGACCTGCAAAACAATCTGAAATTCAGGGGATGGATCAGGGAGAGCAGTCTCAGGGAAGTATTGATGGAAAAGGAGATCGATCTGGATACCCTGAATGCACAAAGTGAGTCAAGAGATTTTCAGCCTGTGGATCTGGATATCAGAATCAGGATCAAAGGTAAGAACTCCTTCAGGGAGGTAAGCAACCGAAATGTGGTTGCTGAAATTCCGGGAAAATCAAAACAGAGAATCGTGTTGAGTGCCCATATTGATCACCTGGGAATGGACCCCATGAAAGAGGGTGATCAGATTTACAATGGAGCCATTGACAACGGAACAGCAGTGGGTGCCATGATGGTGGTGGCCAAGGTACTTAAGGAATTTCAGGGGGATCTGCAATACTCCGTAACAATCCTGGCATGCAATGCAGAAGAGTCGGGACTGCTTGGATCAAAATACTATGCTCAGAACACCGACCGCAGCAGTATTGTTGCCAATATCAATTTTGAATCTACGCCGGTTTGGGGTAAAGCGAAAAGTATCATGGGCATCGGTGCCCGTTTTTCCGATTTCGAGCCCATCCTGCAAGAACTTGCCCGGGAAAACAGCATGGAGTACTCCACATTCTCCCTTTCCAACCAGGGTCTCTTTTACCGCTCAGATCAGTTCTCCTTTGCCCGTTACGGCATTCCATCCGTGTGGATATCAGCAGGCGAAGATGAAGAAGCAGGTATCAAAAACTATACAGAGTTCTGGGGCAAGGATTACCATACCGTAAAGGACGAGTTCAATCCCGATTGGGAGCTGGAGGGTATGAAACAGACCATCAAATATGCCCTGCTACTCATCGATCAAATTAACAAGATGGAAAGCCCTCCGAAAATGAAGAGGGATGTAAGCTTTCCAATGGAATAAAACGAAAATGAATTGTAACTTGTACTCAAACAACAAAAACATATAAGATGAAAAGATTTTCCATTCTCTCGATCATTCTGCTGGTCTGTTTTCAGGGAGCTATCTTTGCACAATCCGAATCCATCTTCAACGGCAAGGACCTGACGGGCTGGACCATTTACGGTACCGAACTCTGGTATGTGGAAGACGGACTTCTGGTATGTGAAAGTGGTCCCGACAAGGAATACGGATACCTGGGAACCGAGAAGGAATATAAGGATTTTGAGCTGACCCTGGAATTCAAGCAGGGAGCCGACGGCAATAGCGGTGTATTCTTTCACTCCTCCATCGAAGGCACCAAGATCACAGGATGGCAGGCCGAGGTGGCTCCTCCGGGAAGCAATACCGGTGGCATCTATGAATCCTACGGAAGGGGATGGATCATCAAACCAGACCCGGAGCTGGATAAATATTTGAAGTTCGGCGAGTGGAACGAGATGAGAATTGTGGTCAAGGGCGACCTGGTGAAGACCTATTTAAACGGTCAGCTTATGATTACTCTGGACGACAAAATGATCGGTATGGCCAAAGGGAGCATCGCCCTTCAGATACACTCCGGTGGAGGCATTAAGGTTCAGTGGAGAGACATCAGGATCACTGAGCTTCAGTAAGCTCCAGTACCACGCTGGTCCTTCTCAGACTTACAGCCGGATTAACTCACTCTTCACGAATTTTTTGAATCCAGCTTCGTTGTCTAAGCTCAATGGCTCCGGTGATCAACTCGGGCCGGTTGTAGGAGTAGAAGAATTCATCGTAAAAAGCGGGATTCTGTTGGGGCAACAGGAAAGCTTTTTGAAATTGCCCTTCCCTGTTCAGATAGCTTATATAGAGCTTTGTATAGCGTCCATCGTATCTCCTGCTGCTAAATACAATCCACCTGCTGTTCTGTGCCCAGCTATGATAACTATCTGTATCATCAGAATTTACTATCCCGGAGACTTCACTTTTTCCGGTAGTTAGGTCCACCAGACAGAGATCTGCCTCTTTATGCCAGATTGGAAAGGTGCCATAATCATGGAGGGTGCATAGCAGGTATAAGCCATCGGGCGATATCCTTGGAAAAGAAGCACTCTTCCCTTTTTTTGATGCCAAAAGAACCGGTTCAGCTCCACCAAATTCAGCCAGTACAGTATCAAAGGCCATGCGGTAAATATCGTAGCCGATTGAGTTATAAGATGTAAGGGAATCCGCCTCTGTCCTGCTGAAATAGAGTGACTGTCCGTCGGGCGACCAGTTGGGATAGGTCTCCATATACTGGTCCCCTTCAGTTCCCTCAACATGCGTAATCTTATTGCTTTCGGTATTATAGAGTATCAAATCAGACTGTCTGTCCAGCACCTCAATGGTAAGCTCAGGATTTGCATGGAAATACTGTTCAATTCGGTTGGTAGAAAATGCCACGTACTTTCCGGATGGATGCCAGGAGGGATAGACTCCTGCCGAGAGGGTCTCTTCTCTTTTCAGATCTACTTTCTCAATCTCATTTCCCTGCTTTATTATGGTCCCCCCAATGGAACCTCTCACATGAAACATCATATAAGCACTGCTCCCATTAGCGAAAGCATGGCAATTCACACAATTATCCTCGATATATTTGTTTTCGATAATTGGCTTCTCCCTGAAGGAAGTCAGGTCGCGCTGATAGAGACCCATGGAGGACCAGGTCTCATATCCAGGGGGGATAAGCCGGTAAACCAGGTAGGGATCGATTGCTTCATCGGCCACCCTGATCACAAAGGATTCATAGCGGGTCCATTGATCTTGCACTATGCCATAAACCACCACTTCAACCTGCGATCCTTTGTTCTCCCTTAAAAACCGGGTCCATTTTTTGGGAGAGAACCTGAACACCTTGTGCTCGGCCTTAAGTTTCATTACAGTTCCCTTATCTCCTTCCAGCACAGCCAAAAAGAATTTCCCTTCCTCCTTGACCATAAAATTTAGCGGTGCAATATTACTGGGAATGGTAATTCCGGTATAGTCAGGGAAAATGACCGGTTTCCTGCTCAAATTATTTATCTGTGCATTCCCGGGAAGAGCGGGCCCCTTGCAGCAGCCCAGTGTAATCAAAATCACCAGCAAT
>JAUVIT010000155.1 GCA_030592605.1 Bacteroidota bacterium | reverse complement strand
TGTGTGTTAGCAGGTGAAAAATGGTAATGGGTATCTCTGGGTGGTGGGGATTCCTGACCGGGAAGGGGAGGTAGAGATTGATATCCGTGTCAAGCCGGAGCATCTCCTTTTCCCATAGTTGCATCACTGCCGTAGCTGTAAAAGTTTTGGAAATGGAGGCAATGTTCATGATCCCATCAATACTCATGGGAATGCCTTTCCAATATTGGCCCAGCCATAGGCACCTGGATAGGTGATATATGGCATACCTCCAAGTTATGGAATTTTCTGATGCCATTGTTTGGTGAATTGATCGAAAGAAATTATCTTTAATATATAAAATGACTAGTAGTCATAAAATAGATTAAAGTAAAATATATACTAATGATATGGGAATAGCCGAAAGAAAAGAGCGGGAAAAGCAGCAGCGTCGGGAGGAGATTATCCTGGCAGCTGAAAAGGTGTTTTTCAGCAAGGGATTTCATCTCTCCACCATGGACGATATTGCTGAAGAGGTGGAACTGAGTAAGGGAACCCTCTACCTCTATTTTAAAAGCAAGGAGGACCTGCATATGGCTGTAGCGCGTACTTCCATTCGCCTCTTAAGGGAAGTTACACTAAAGGCGACAGAAGGAGGTGGAACTGCCCTGGAAAAACTGGGAAGAATGGGACGTGCTACTGTGGAGTTTTCCAGAACAGATCCCGACCGCATGAGATCCATCATGACCCTGGAGGAAATGGAGCCTCAGGCCTTGAGTATAACAGCTGGTGATGTGCAGGATCTGATCTATAAAGAATCCACCGTGGGAACGGTGATGCAGCTGGTAGAGCTGGGGGTAAAAGAAAAGCTTATAAGGGAAGATGTGCCGGCATATCTGGTGGCACATACCCTCTGGATGACGGTACTGAGTGTGGTTCGCTTTGTTACCATGAAGCCGGGTCTGTTTGAGGCTCTTGAGCTTTCACAGGATCAGATACTTGAAAGTCATTTCGAGTTGGTATTAAATGGCATTAAATCATGATACGTTCATTCCTGATTACAGTTGCTTTAGGCCTGTCGAGCACCTTTCTACAGGCTCAGAATTCCTACCTTGATTCCTACATAAGAGAGGGATTGACATCCAATAAAAGATTGAAGCAGAAGCAGCTCGATTATGCCGGGGATCTATCGGCATTGAAAGAAGCTAAAGGATTGTTTTTTCCCGACATCAGCATGAATGCAAGGTATACTGTGGCCAGAGGAGGAAGGACCATTGAGTTTCCGGTAGGGGACCTGCTGAATCCAGTCTACAGTACCTTGAATATGCTAACCGGAACCGAATCCTTTCCTCAGATTGAAAACCAGGAATTTTCTTTTTACCGTCCCACCGAACATGAAACCAAGGTCTCCCTGGTCCAGCCCATATTCAATTCCGATATAGTTCAGAACTATAAAATAAAGAAACAATACGCAGAAGTAGCCCGCATCGATGTGGAACGTTATAAGCGGGAGCTGATCAAGGAGATCACCAAGGCCTACTACGATTATAAGAAGGCCCACAACCTGTTATTGCTTGCCGACACCTCCCTTTCCCTGGTTCAGGAGAACCTGCGGGTGAGCCAGAAACTCTTTGACAATGACAAGGTGACCATAGATGAAGTCTATAGGTCAGAATCAGAGCTTAGCAAGGTGGAGGTTCAGCGGGCACAGGCCAATATGTTGGTAGAGGCGTCCCGTGCTTACTTTAATTTTTTATTGAACCGGTCTCTGGATGTATCTGTAGAGCTAATGGAGGAAAGGCCTGTACTGCCAGGAGTTCCCCTGGATGAAGCCACCAGACTGGCCCTTCAGAACAGAGACGAGTTGCAACAAATTGAAGAATATAAGCAACTAAATCAGCATGTTACCGCCCTTCATCAGGGAAAGAATATCCCGGGTGTATTTGGTGTGGTCGATTATGGATTCCAGGGTGAGCAGTACAGCTTTACCTCTGAAGATGATTTCATGCTTGCCTCCCTGGTAATGAAATGGAACCTGTTCCAGGGCTCCACAAACCACCGAAAAGTTCAGCAGTCCAGAATTCAGGGAGAGAAGCTTGATGAACTCTACCTGGAAACACAACAGCAGATCAGCCTGGAAGTGATTAACAATTTTTATGGACTGCAGGCGGCTTATGAATCTGTCGAGTCGGCTGGAACACAAACCCGTTCGGCCATGCGGGCCTATGAGTTGATTAACCGGAAATACCGAGAGGGGCAGTCTTCGCTCCTGGAATTAATCGATGCCCGCACCAATGTTACCAGTGCAGCTGCCAATTCCATCGTCGCTACCAGTGAATACTATAGCCGACTGGCAGATTTTGAATTCGCCATGGGTACAAACGGACTTGAAAACTATTGAAATCATGAAACAAGAGAATATTATCATATGGGGTTTGATCATCTTACGGGCAGGGTGCAAACCCACTACAGAGAAGGAGGTCACTGAGAACAAAGCACTTCAGGTGAAGCTCTGGAAAGTTGAGGTCAGGGAGTATAAAATACCTGTCAGAGCCGTTGGGATGCTCAGCACCACCACTGAAATGAAACTGGGCTTCAAAACCGGAGGGATCGTCAGAAGGGTAAATACTAAAGAGGGCGCCTCGGTGAAACGCGGTGAGGTTCTGGCAGTGCTTGACCTCTCTGAAATTGATGCCCAGGTGAATCAGGCGCGTATTGGTCTGGATAAGGCTGAGAGAGATCTTAACCGAGCCAGGAACCTTTACACGGATAGTGTGGCCACTCTGGAGCAGTTCCAGAATGCCAGTTCTGCTTATGAGCTGGCGCAGTCTCAAAAAAGGATAGCTGATTTTAATCTGGAACATTCCAGAATCAAGGCGCCTGCCAATGGGAGAATCCAGAAGATCCTGGTGGAACCCAATGAATTAATAGCCCCGGGTCATCCAGCCATACTTTTTGCTTCTACAGATAGTGACTGGGTAGTGCGGGTGGCATTGACTGACAAGGATATTGTGAAATTTTCCCTGGGAGATTCTGCCCGTGTGGAGATGGATGCTTTTCCAGATATCAGCTTTCAAGCTAAAATCACGGAACTTGGAGCCATTGCCGATCCGGTAACAGGAACCTATGAGGCCGAACTGGGAATCCTTCGTGCAGATCCCCAATTCAGATCAGGCTTTATCTCCCGTGCATTTATATATCCGACCTTAAGCAGTAGTGCAGTTATGGTTCCGCTTGAAGCGCTCTTAGGAGCAAGCGACAGGAGGGCCAGTGTATATGTTTACAGGGAAGGAGAGCTAAGCACGAGAAGGATACGAACCGGCAGGATCGTGGATGATTTGATCATGGTGACAGAAGGTCTTGAGCCCGGTGAACTGGTAGTTACCGAAGGAGCTAAATACATCAGGGAGGATTCCCGGATAAGTCCTGTAAACCTTAAGTTAAACGAAGAACAATGAGACTGCCCAGACTGGCCATAGATAATCGCTCCTTTACCTGGATGGTATTTATCTTCCTTACGGTAGTGGGAGTGAGGTCGTTTATCAATATGCCCCGGACCGAGAATCCTGAAGTGACGGTACCCGGCTCTTCCATCATTGTCCTGATGCCCGGGGCAGGTCCCATGGATATGGAGTCCCTGGTGGCCCTTCCACTGGAAGAGGCCATGAATGAACTGGATGATATCAAACAGATCATAACCGATATCAGGGATGGAATCGCCGTAATCTCTGTGGAGTTTGAGTTTAATTCCGATGCCGATGAGAAGTACGGTGAGGTGGTTCAGCAGGTGAACAGCATACGTAATGAACTGCCGGACGAGATCCTTCGACTGGAAACCTGGCAATGGTCCATCTCCGATATGTCCATGCTCTTACTGGCACTTATTTCGGAAGATGCTCCTTATAATGAGATGGAGCAAGTGTCGGATGAGCTTAGCAAACGGATAGAAAAGATTCGGTCTGTTCGGAAGGTTAATACCTATGCTTTGCCGGAACAGGAGATTCATATCCATTTGGATTTTGAAAAAATGGCCATGGTCAATACGACCCTGGACCATATTACAAGGGCCATTCAGAGCAACAATATGAATATTCCTGGCGGAGATATCTCCCTGGGGGTTAACAACCTGAGTGTGAAGTCGTCCGGCTCATTTAAAAATCTTGATGAAATCAGGAACATGGTGGTTAATTCCTACATGGGCAGACTCATATATATGCGGGATATATCCAGTATCGGATACGGATATGAAACACAACAGTACAAAGCACGCTTTGGGGCCAAATCGATCCAGCGGGACAGCCCTGGGGGAGGGCGGTGTATTTTTCTGGGGATTAGTCAGAAGGAGGGGTTAAATGTGCTGGAGACCGGGGATAAACTGAATCCTGTGATTGAAGCATTCAGGGAGGAGCTTCCTGCGAACATGCGCCTGGAGCTTGTCTATAACCAACCCCAGACCGTTCGTGAGCGAATCAATGGATTTATGAGCAACCTTCTCCAGGGAATTGTCCTGGTGGGTCTGCTTATCTTCCTTTCCCTGGGATTCCGTTCTTCCATGATGGTGGTAATCGCAATTCCCCTGTCGCTGACAATTGGACTGGGGTTTGTGGATTTTGCTGGCTTTGGCTTGCAACAGATCTCCATTGGGGGTCTGGTGGTGGTACTGGGACTTCTGGTGGATAATTCCATAGTGATGGTGGAGAATATCAACCGTTACATTCAAATGGGGCACAGTCGCAAAGAGGCTTCCATCCTGGCAGCCTCAGAGATTGGGTGGCCCGTGGTTACAGCTACACTCACCACGGTCCTGGCTTTTGTTCCCATTGCAGCCATGCCCGATGAAACTGGTGAATTCATCAAATCGCTTCCGATAACCATTGCTCTTACACTAACTGTTTCCTTATTTGTTGCACTTTCTTTTACGCCAATGTTGACCAGTAAGCTGCTTAAAGAAAAGAAGCTTGTGGCCCAAGCCCCCCGGGGAATTAGTGGTATACTCGGATGGATCATAAAACATCCCTTCAGAAGGGCCCTGAAAGGTGCCTTGAGGCGACCTGGATTATCTATGCTACTGGTATCCCTATTTTTGGTGCTGTCCTTAGCCATGTTTCGCTATGTGGGGATCAGTTTCTTTCCCAAAGCAGAACAGGCCAATCTGATGATACAGGCCTCCCTGCCTGAGGGATCGAGCCTCGAACGGACCGACCAGGTGGCATCTTATCTGGAATCGGTTCTGGATACCATGCCTGAGGTAGAGTATTATGCCACCAATGTGGGTCATGGCAATCCAAGAATCTATTACAATGTGTTCCCAAAGCGCTTTGATAAAAGTTTTACAGAAGTATATGTTCAGCTTTATAAATATGATAGTGAGTCGTTTCCGGGAATTATTGAAAAGCTTCGCAGTGAATTTGACAAGTATCCGGGGGCGCGAATCCGTGTGAAAGAGTTCGAACAGGGTCCTCCTTTTGATGCGCCGGTACAGATCTATCTGACAGGAGATGACCTGGATGTATTGCGTGAGATTTCGGCT